>CAYQDH010000680.1:0-2604 GCA_964416075.1 uncultured Anaerolineales bacterium
GGCCGTCTCGCGATAGCGGATACGGTGGCGACTGCGCCGTTGCCGGAACAAGCCCGGCAAGACATGGCCCTCTGGGCAAGCTGCATCTCGGGATCAGCGTTTGTGGGCGATCTTGAGGCGATGCTCCAGGAGGCCGGCTTTGTGGAGATCCGCATTCGTCCCAAGGATGAAAGCCGGGAAATGATCCGCGAGTGGTTCCCCGACCGTAAGGTTGAGGAGTACGTTCTGTCAGCGACCATCGAGGCCGTAAAGCCTGGGCACTGAGGATGGTTGGTTCGTGCTAGCACATGGCGGGTATAGTCAGCGTCCGTTGCAGGCTCGTGACAGGGCTAGAGCGTAGCGCGCTCGCCTTGCAAAGATGGCGTGAGTGAATATGCTTCACGATATGTTGAACGATATGCAGGTCACAACCCAAGACGATGTCGCGCAAGATGTCCCAGAGCTCACAAATGAGCGCCTGGTGGCGATGCTCAAGGCGCTGTCCGATACCCGGCGTTTGAGCATTTTCGACATGCTGATGGACGGCGTGCAGTGCAACTGCGAGATCGCTGAGCGTCTCGATATCTCGCTGAGCCTGGTCTCCTATCACCTAAGGATCCTCACTGAGGCCGGGCTGGTGCGCAGCGAGCCCGATCCTGACGATGCACGGTGGGTGTACTACTCGGTCGATCGGGCAGCCCTGGCGCAGCTACAGCAGGACATCGGGCGCCTATTGGATGTCGAGCGCATCCAGCCGCGGCACCCCTCTTGTGGCCCTCGAGGCTGCAGGAAGTGCTGAGAACTTGCCTATTCAAGCTACAGCCCAAGTTCCTCGCCGTACAGCTTCATAGTCGTGCGGTGCAGAGCGCGATAGCCCTGCGCCGCACGCTCTGCGGTCGGCAGCGAGGCCTCGTCGGGCTTGTCCGAGATGCCAAAGACCAGCACGCCGCGCTCGCCCAGCGCGCAGGCCACGCTGGCCACTTCAGCGGTGATGACGATCTCGCGACGGAGCACCTCGTCGACAGCCGATTCGTCGGCGAGGATGTTCATGCGGCCCACCGTCTCCAGATACTCGCGGCGACGAAATGCTTTGAATGGCGTGGGGTCCTCCGCCTCGATGCCCTGGTGCACCTCTTGGTGGGCCTGTAGCAACCCTCCCCGCATCGTCCCTCGGCGAGCCTCGCAGCGCTCCACGAATTGGTCGATCGTAGCCAAGTCCTTGCTGCCCAGGTCGCGCCACAACTCGTCCGCCGGATAGACGCCACCCACCACCATCAGGCAAACGTATGCCAGGTAATCTTGGTTATCGGCCGTAAAGGGGTGGTACTCGGGCACATTGAGGGCATCGTAGAGCTGGCGAAAGGCACCGGCGTCCAGGCTGTCGCCCAGGGCCGCGCGCATGGTCGCATGGACCGCCTGCACCCTGGCTTCGTCGATCGTCTTGTCGTTGCGCCCGCGCGCCCCCAGGGAGGTCTTGTCCAGGTCGATGAGCAGGGCCGTGCGCTCATCCATGGGCACACCGCTCGATCGAGCCCAATCGAGGAATTGGGCCAGCGCTCCCCAACGGTTGGCCACCAAAAGGTCGCCCTGGAGCTCCACTTTGGGTTCCTGGTTCAAGCGGTCCGCGCCGATAAAGCCGTGCAGGGGCAGGTAGCGGCCCACGTTGCGCGCTGCCGTGCCGTCCAGCATCAGGGTATCCCCGATGAAGAGGAGTTGCTGCAATGCCGCCGAGGCGCCGCGCTGCAACTGGCACTGCTGAAGAAAGTACCACAGCGCGCGGGCATATTCGGGCGCCGTCTTGCGCGGCACATAATAATGATCCAGGCCAATCTCAGCCCAAGCGCTGCGTAAGCCATCCAGGCCCAGCTGCAACGGTTCCAGGTTGCGGTAGACGACTCGGTCACCCATGAAATCGGCGATGGTTCCTGTTTTCCAGATCATCCAATCATCCCCTGTGCGATCATGATCTCTGCATTGAGAATCGCCCCGCCGGCAGCCCCCCGAATGGTGTTATGGGAGAGCGCCACGAACTTGTACTGGAGCACTTGGCACGGGCGCAGGCGACCGACCGAGATGGCCATGCCATGCCCCGCATCGCGGTCCAGGTACGTCTGCGGCCGGTCGGGCTCGCTGCGCACGATGATTGTGGGATTCACGGCCGAGGGGCACCCCAGGCTGTAAGGCAGGCTCTCGAAGGTGCGCCACGCGGCGAGCAGGTCATCCATGCTGGGCTGGCGCTCGAATTCTACCGACACAGTCTCCATGTGTCCATCGCGTGTAGCGACGCGATTACAGGCCGGGCTGATGGCCATCTCCGCCGGGATCACCGCGCCCTGCTCCGCCGAGAAGTGGCCCAAGATCTTGCACGGCTCGCGCACCATCTTGGCCTCCTCGCTGCCGATGTAGGGAACCACATTGTCTAGCGCGTCGAGCGAGGGCACCCCGGGATACCCTGCCCCCGAGAGGCTCTGCATCGTCGTCACCACCAGCCGGCGCACGGCAAAGGCGTCGTGGAGCGGCTTGAGCGCCAGCACCAGCCCGATGGTGGCGCAGTTGGGGTCGGTGACGATAAAGCCCTTGCCCCAGCCACGATTCTTGCGCTGCAGCGGCACCAATTGCAGGTGA
>CAYQDH010000681.1:0-2603 GCA_964416075.1 uncultured Anaerolineales bacterium
CCTCGATAAGCACCTGCCGAGGGATCACATCTATGCGCTCGATCGCCGCCTTGACCAGCTTGGGCTGGTCTACCATGGCCATGAGCAGGCTCAAGGTGCCGTACACGCCCTCCAGGCAATCGCCTGGCCCCTCGAGAGGGTAGGGCGCCACCCAGTGATGGTCGTGGCTGAGGGCTACCGAGCGCCGCGTGATCTCGAGCATCGTGGCATAGTACTCGTTGTGCGGATCGAGCTGGATCTCTAGGATCTGCTCCAGTGATAGATCGGCGGGGTACGGCCAGATCGTCCGCTTGTCCACATACTCCATCCGCGCGCCCAGCACGCCAGCCATCGCCGCCGAGCCCAGGTTGGGAAAGTGCATCGGCGCCGAGACCCCGAGGTAGCGAGTACGCTCGATGCCATACATGGCGTGCGAGATGACATAATCTATGTCGAACCAATACTTGCGCAGGTCATCCGTACCGGGAGGCGGCGGTGGGGCATGGGGTTCGGCCACCTGGATGAGCAGGCAGGGGTCTTTTTGCTCCCCAAACTCCCACCAATTGGTCAGCTTGTCTTGGATGCGCGGCAGCAGCGTATGCAGTGGCTCCATGAAGCAGTTCATCCTCCCGGAACAGTGTGAATCCCTTGGAATAGGTCGTGGACCAGGCCAGCTTATAGCATGCACTCCCAGTGGTGTCAATCGCCGCGTGTTTTGGCTGGGCATCGTCGGAATGTTATAATGGGTATTCGGCGCTCGGTCGATCTGGCGAACTCGCGCTGGCTGGGCGCAACCGCTTGGAGAGATGCTTTACATGAACTATGGGTATTTTGTGCTGCTTGTGCTCCTGGGTTCCATCTGGGGCGCCTCCTACCTCTTTATCAAAATCGGCGTCTCTGAGCTGGGGCCGCTGACGGTGGCCATGGTGCGCGTCCTTGTCGGGTCGTTGGTGCTCCTGGCGATCGTTGCTGTGCGCCGCGAAAAGTTGCCCCGCCGGTCCCAGGAGTGGCTGCGATTCGCCGGCGCCGGTCTTCTCAATGCCTTTATCCCTTTCACGCTCCTCGCCTGGGGCACCCAGTTCATTCCCAGTGGTCTGTCGGCTATCCTCGGGGCCACGATGCCTCTCTTTACCTTTGTGCTGGCCATCTTGTTGGACGGTGAGCGCCTCACCGCGGGACGAGCCCTGGGGATGGTGATCAGTTTCGGCGGCATCGTCGTGCTCACCGCCCCGCAGCTTGTGCAAGGCGGCCTCAAGGCCAGCTTGTGGGGCCAGGCGGCCTGCATCCTGGCCTCGTTCAGCTATGCTCTGGCCATCATCTATGCCCGACGTAATCTGAAAGGCTACTCACCTTTGGTGGCCTCTCTGGGCCAGGTGGGCACCGGGTGGGTTTTGCTTTTCCCGTTTGGTCTCTTGGAAAAGCCTTGGGCTTACCGTCCTTCCTTGGGCGCCATCCTGGCGTTGCTGGCGCTTGGCGCCCTGGGCACCGGTGTGGCCTACATCATCTATCATCGCCTGATCCAGACGGCCGGCGCCACGGCTGCTTCCGTGGTGACCTACATTACCCCTGTCTTTGGTGTTATCTGGGGTCGCATCGTGCTGGGAGAGCGCCTGGGTTGGAATGCCTTTGCCGCCCTGCTGGTCATCCTGGTCGGTCTGCTTTTTGTCAATAACGTGTTTGGGCGTAGATGTCCTGCATATGCTGCGGTGCACGAACGCCCCGTGGGAGTGGGCCAATGAACGATTCTTCCCATCCGGTAGGCGATTCACCCCGTCCGGCGAGTATTTCCGCCCGCCATGCACCTGAATTCGTCGTGCTATTGCGTCGCATCGGGCGCCTGCTCCTGCTCTATATAAGGGGCCAGTTCCTCATGTCCCTGATCATCGGTGCCCTTACGACGGTGGTGGGCTTGGCCCTCGGCCTGGAGGGCGCCGTCCTGTGGGGTATGCTGGCCGGCGCACTGGAGGTAGTTCCTCAACTGGGCCCTATCATCGCCCTTGTGCCCGCGTTGATCTCGGCTCTGTTGTACGGGTCCAGCTACATACCCGTGGAGAACTGGGTCTTTGCTCTCATCGTGGTTGGATCCTATTTTCTGGTGCAGCAAGTGGGATCATTTTTGATCTCTCCCCGCGTGCTGGGCAAGAGTCTCAATCTTCCTGCCATCGTCGTACTGTTTGCCGTCCTCTTGGGTGCGGCGCTCGTCCCTGTTGTGGGCGCTTATCTCGCCATACCCGCGGTTGTCATCATCCGTGAGGTTGGCCGCTACCTGTGGCGCAAGGCCAAGAAGCTACCGCCCTTTGAGGATGTCCCACAGGCATCTTCCCAAACGCCCACTCCTGCCAATCCGTCGTAACCACTCCTTGCTGCATGCGGCAGCTCGCTCAGCGTAGCGTGGTTGACCCTCTGCGCGTCGCATGTTACAATCCGACCTGTATGTTCCCTGGTCTTTGCCAGATGCTGGGTCGGCATTAAATTGGGGCATGTCTGTTCACAAGCATAATGCGAGCCGGTGCTGATCCGCAGTCCATCGCGCTGTGGCCAATCTTGGATGGGGGTTGATAATATGAAGTCTGGGCGCAATTATCTCGCTTTCGATCTTGGCGCCGAGAGTGGGCGTGCTATCG
>CAYQDH010000682.1:0-2587 GCA_964416075.1 uncultured Anaerolineales bacterium
CGTCGGGCCGGGCAAGATGCCCGGCGTACAGGGGGAGGCAGATCGCGGCGCGGGGCCGGGTGGGATGGTCGGCGCACGGGGGGTGGACGCTGGCTGCCTGGGGCCGGGCAAGATGCCCGGCGTACAGGGGGAGGCAGATTGTGGCGCGGGGCTGGGCGGGATGGTCGGCGCATGGGGGGTGGCCGCCGGTTTGGGCCCCTGAGAGGGATGGATTGAAGGAGGGAAGGATGGATGGATCATTCCTTCCCTCCCTCCGGAATCTGGATCTGCTTCTGCATCTGGATCTGCTTCTGTATCTGTATCTGGGTGTGCATCTGCAATCTCGGTCACATCATCATGCTGTTTCAAAAGCGTTTCAGATGTTGCATCGATGTCATCGACCTGCTGTTTCAATGGCCTGTCCGAGGTTGCGTCGATGTCATCGACCTGCTGTTTCAATGGCCTGTCCGATGCGCCGTCATCCTGGTCCTGTCCTCTCGCGCGCCGATGTTGGTGCACGCGCAAAGTGGAGCGCTCGTACTGGTGTTGTTCCCAGTTGCTGACCACGATCACGGCGCCGCTGGCCGTCGGCTGCAGGTGCACCATGCTCAGCTCGCGGTAGACGCTCAAGGCATCTTCGATCTCGGCAGGGGTGGCCTCGAGGGCTTGGGCCACATCGCGCACGGTGTAGGGCCGGCCGGGCGCGACCTCCAGAGCGCCGCGCGTGGGGCTGTCGCTGGCCAAGGCCAACAGGCCCACCCAGTACCAGCGCTGGGCCATGGTGAGGCGCCTGATCTTGGGGCTGTAGACGATGCTGCTGTAGAGGCGAAACCAGGGGTAAGCCATGGGGGTACTCCTCTCTCCGCCGCCAGGCGGGATGCCAGTATATCTTATCTAGTCGAAAAGAATAGAAAAACTATACAACAACCGTATGAAAAAGCCCCTCGGCGCGCCAGGGTCGACCGGGCCAAGCGGGGATCCTCCGCCTGGCTCAGTCCTATTGTATCAGAACATCTGTTCTATGTCAAGCTTTCCACAGGGCTTATGCAGAGTCGCTGCACCTGTGAGATGCGACGCAAACAACTGGGTTTGGCTAGTGCGCGGGGATCCTTCACTTCGTTCAGGATGACGGGAGCGCGACAATGCCAAAGCCCTGAGCTTCCTACGCCACTGTGTAAATCTTTACATCTTTCCACACGGTGCTATTCATCAATTGTTAAGTATGCACCTTTATAATGGAAAATAGTGGACCTTGTAGGCGGCGCTCGATTGTAGTGCGGGAGGGTGGCCAGCGTAGGAGGCTCGACGTGAGAAAGCACCGGGTACTGGTGGTGGATGACGAACCGAGGTGTTTGCGCGCTGCCGAGGCCGACCTGCGCGCCGGTGGCTATTTCGTGATCACCGCCAGGGACGGCGTGGAGGCCCTGGACCTGGCCGCTAGCCAGGATGTACACCTCGTGCTCCTGGACGCGCGCATGCCCGGGATGGACGGCTACGAGGTGTGCGAGCGCCTGCGCGAGTTCTCTGTTGTGCCGGTGATCATGATCACCGACATGGCCCAGGAGGCAGAAAAGATCAGGGGCCTGCGCCTGGGGGCCGACGACTCGCTGGCCAAGCCCTTCTCCAGCGACGAGCTCCTGGCCCGCGCCGAGGCGCTCCTCCGCCGCGCCAGGGTGGACGGCGCGCCGCTCTGCGAGCCCTCCTATCGCAACGGCGAGCTGTATATCGATTTCGTGCAGCGGCGCGTCTATGTCCGCGGGCACGAAGTGCGCCTCTCGGGCGTCGAATATCGCTTGCTCTGCGAATTGGCCCGCGGCAGAGGCCGGGTGATCACCCCCGATCACCTGCTGAGCCACGTATGGGGCCACGGCTATGAGGGCGAGAACTCGCTGGTGTGGCAGGCGGTGCACCGCCTGCGCCGCAAGATCGAAGAGGACCCCGACCACCCCCAAATGATCCACACCCGCCCAGGGATCGGCTATACCTTCGCTACCAGATAGGGGGAAAAGATTTAACACGGAGCGCACGGAGAATTCACAGAGAACACGGAGAAGAGAAGAAATGAGAGATGAAAAGAGGAAAACCTTTATGCTAAGAGACTCCTCTTGTCCAATCTCTTCATTTCTTCTCTCCTTTTCTCCGTGCCCTCCGTCCGACCTCCGTGCCCTCCGTGTTGATTCTCCTCCCCTTCCCCTCTCTTAGGAGGTGACGATGATCAACATCTTGGGCCAAGAGTTCGCCTTGCCCGACGCGCTCTCCTTTCTGGCTATGCCGCTGGTGGTGCTGCTGGCCAACCTGGCCGCCTGGGCGCTTTTGGCCTTTGTGGTGTATCTCGTATTAAAGTTCTTGCTGCGACGCGTGGCCTATGCCACCGAGACGCAGATCGATGACCTGGCGCTGACCATCATCCGGCGCCCGCTGGTGACCATGATGATGGTTTACGGCGCCTTGAACGCGCTACAGACCGCCTTTGGCGCCAGCCCCCTGCTGGGGTCCCTGCTGCGCCTCTACCGAGGGGTGGCCATCGTCGTAGGCGCCTACGTCGGCTGGCAGCTCCTCTATCAAGTGCTTATCACCTACCTCAAGCCCAAAGTGCAGCACTCCGATA
>CAYQDH010000683.1:0-2301 GCA_964416075.1 uncultured Anaerolineales bacterium
CGTCGACGATATCATTGCGCACCCACAGGTAGAGCACACCACGCACCATCAACAGGCCACTGGATTTGACCCCCTCCTTGCCCCAGCCAACCGGTGTGTCGATATTGGAGGGCAAATCGCGGGCCGTGTGGTAGGGTGGCACACCGGTCACCGTCGCCAAGCCGAGCGTAAGGAACTGCTCTCGAGGGCCAAAGCCGTTGCCGTCGCCGTAGGAGGTATAGATCCGGCCATCATCCCCCCAGGTCATGGGCCAGTTGTCGCCTGCCCATTCGCCCCCCAAACGCACAATCTCCTCATCCCAATGCAAATCCGTGATCGCCTGGCTCGGTGCATAGGGGATGTCCGTGCTAAAGTGTGATCTCATGTTCACCTCCTGGACGACTGTATATTGGGGGGCGCCAGAGAGAGGACGCTCTAACGTCTCCGATGGAGTTCGTTGCCGGTCCAGCCCCACTCTGCCTGCACCAGCGTGGGCACCATGCGCACCACGCTACGTTCGATAGCCCATCCCAATACCTCTGGATCGCACGCTGGCGCGGTGCACAAGTACTTAAGGTTAGGATTGATCCCCGCTCGCGACAGATCGAGCCTGTCCGCATCCCAGCAGGTGCCCACGGTGACGTCCTCGTGGCGCTGGCCATCGGTGTGGTGCGCGCAGGCATAGAATAGCAGCTCGAAATCCTCGTCGCCCAACGTCAGCAGTGAGCCGCGCAAAGTCCTGGCCCATTCAGCGGCCCTAAGCCCATGGCCATGATCGACGCTCTCGTTCTGCCGGCGCGAATCGTGCAACAGGGCAAAGAGATCCACGATATCCGCCCGCGCGCCGGTCAGCGCCGCCAGGCGACGACCGTTCTCCATGACCCGCGCCCAATGCGAGATGCCGTGCAACCCCATGGGCGGGAGCCGGTAATCGGCCAAGATGGCGTCGAGCAGAGCATGGTTATCCATCACTACGCTTTCCAGGGTTCTTTCCACCGCTCAGGGATGGTGCATCCCCCGATCTCGCCCCATCCGGCTTCAGTTACAATGGCCGCCCTGGTCTCCAGAAGCATGCGACGTAGTCCTTGCCCGAATGGGAGATAGACTGATTATACGGGCAGAGCGCCCTGCTGGCAAGCGACCCTATAGCCCATTGATGTGAGGACAAGCTGGTGCGGTCTGATTGCCGCAAGAGTTGTAGCGAAGGAGAAACAGACCAGCCCAAGGCCGAGGCGGAAGGGCACACCGAATACCTAACGCAAAATCTGCAGACCTACCGCGCGGAGCCACCTCCCGTAGGCTGCTTCCAGCCTACGGGAGGAACTCGCTTCCGACGCTAGCGCTGCGCCTCACATACCACAAAGACCCCCTCGTACCCGGCAAGGGCGAGGGATAGGTCGCTATCTAGTGGTGTGAGCGCTCCCGTCAGCGGGCGGTAGAGGGTGTAAGGACCGGAGCTGCGCAGGGTGGGCCGCACTTGCACAGGGTCAGGAGCGTTGTTGATGATGAAATACAGCTCCCGCCCCTCCAGGCGGCGGTGAGTATAAAGGATATCGTTGTTGGTGCGAGCCAGGGTCAAGTCTGGCGTGAGGCGTTCGCGCAGTGTGCTGGGCAATCTCGTCATGGTGACAATCTGCGCGTGGCCGCCTTCTCCAAAGAGGGCCGCCAACTCCTGGCGCAACGCGGGGGTCTGCGCGGCGGATTCGGCCAGCTCGGGCAGAGGTCCCACGCTGAGCAGCACCCCACCCGCGCGGCAGAACGCGGCCAGAGCACGCGCCGTGGCCGCCTCCAACGCATAGAGCGGCGGGAGCACGATGGCACGGTAGACCTCGCCAGCCACGCGCAGTGCGCCATCGCGAATTTCGCCCTCCATCACGGCCTGTTCGTCGATGATATCCAGGTCGATCTGGTGGCGCAGCAGATTCCGCACCAGATCCGGATAAGCCTGGTTGAGTTTCTCTACCTGCTTGCTGCGCAGCGCGGTGCGGTGCTCTCGCCCCTGCGGCGGCTGCAGCGATGGCAGATGATGCGCCCAAACGGAGCGGATGGGATAGAGCACCGCCACATCGCAGAGATGCTCCCCCCCGGTCAGCAGCGAAGCCAGCCGGCCCATATAGTCGTTGTACTGTCGCCAGGCCTGGGGCCCCAATTCGCCCCAACCATAGTACGAGGTGATCTGGTTGATCCCCAGCACATATTGCAGGTTCCCCTGGACCAGTCGCTCCGGCAAGGTGGCATGGCGCCCCGCGTTGCCCTGCACCCAGTCCGAACTCTCGCTGTGTACCTGCACCGCGCCAGGGAGGTGGGCCACCGAGGCCACCT
>CAYQDH010000683.1:2311-2576 GCA_964416075.1 uncultured Anaerolineales bacterium
ACGAATGCCCTTTCAACATATCCTGCGGATCGGCATTCAGCATGTCGATCCCCGGCAAGTCCATATGCCGGATGAGCGGGAAGAGGCTGCCATGGTAGGATACGTGGCTGAGTAGCGTCTCCTCGGCCATCACATGTCCCGAGGAGGCGATTCCGTGCTCCTGGCACCAGCGCAGTATCTGCACGTAAAAGGCGTCGGTGTACAGACGGGTGATTACATCATAGTAATCCTGCCGGATATATTGTGCATCCTCGCTCCCGGAGTA
>CAYQDH010000684.1:0-238 GCA_964416075.1 uncultured Anaerolineales bacterium
CCCTGGCCGCCGGGCTGATGGGTATCATCATGCGCCTGACCCGCTCCGGCCTGCTGGACGTCTTGAACGAGGACTATATCCGTACGGCCCGCTCCAAGGGCATCGGACGGTGGCTCGTGATCACGCGCCACGCTCTCAAGAACACCTTTATCCCTCTGTTGACGGTGGTGGGCCTGCAGCTTGGCAGCACGCTGGCCGGCTCCGTCATCGTAGAGACCGTGTTCGCTTGGCCCGGCGT
>CAYQDH010000684.1:248-2574 GCA_964416075.1 uncultured Anaerolineales bacterium
CATCGGCGCCCGCGATTATCCCCTGATCCAGGCTGGCGTGCTCTTTGTCTCGATCATCTTTGTCTTCACCAACCTGGCTGTTGATCTCGTCTATGGACTCGTCGATCCCAGAATTCGATACCAGTGAGGCCGTGCAGATGACCCTTCCCGCAGAGCGTGGCTACGAAGCCACCCAACTCGTCTTTACGCGCTCCCGAGGGCGCGAGCTGTGGCAGCGCTTTTGGCGCAGCCCTCGCGCAGTAATCGGCGCCGCGGTGATCGTCTTCGTCGTGCTGATGGCTCTCCTGGCGCCGATCATCGCACCCTATCCCTTCGACAAGCTGAACCTGTACTTTGCGCGCAAACCGCCCATGTCGGTTGATCCCCAAGGCAACCGCTATATCCTGGGCACCGACGCCCTGGGCCGGGACCTGCTCTCGCGCATCATCTGGGGAGCGCGGGTGTCGCTGCTGGTGGGCGTAGTGGCCGTGCTGATGGCTAGCAGCATCGGGATCCCCATCGGCCTGATCACCGGCTTTTACGGCGGCCGGCTGGATGCGATCATCATGCGCCTGGCCGATGTCCAGCTGGCCATCCCTGGCCTCATCCTGGCCATCGCCATGATCGCGGTACTGGGAGGGACCCTTTTCACAGTGATCTTTATCCTGGGCTTCACAGCCTGGGTGGGCTATGCGCGCATCGTCCGCGGGCAGGTGCTTTCCCTCAAGGAGCAACCTTTCGTGGAGGCCGCGCGCGCCTCGGGTGGGAGCGATTGGCGCATCATCGCCAAGCACATCCTGCCCAATGTGTGGACGCCGGTCATCGTCATCGCCACCAGCAACGTGGGCGGCGTGATCATCGCCGAGTCGTCCCTCACCTTCCTGGGGGTGGGCATCTCGCCATCCATTCCCACGTGGGGTATCCTGATCGCCGACGGCCGCAACTACCTGGATACGGCTCCGTGGATCGCCGCTTTCCCCGGCATCGCCTTGACGCTGACCGTGCTGGCGGTGTTCTTCTTTGGCGACGGGCTCCGCGATGTCCTCGACCCGCGCCTGCGGCTGTGAGAGGAGGCATATCTTGAGCACATTGCTGCAGGTGACGGATCTAAGGACCATCTTCCACACGGATGTGGGCATCGTGCGCGCGGTGGACGGCGTCTCCTTCTCCCTCGACGAGGGCAAGACGCTCGGTATTGTGGGGGAGAGCGGCTCCGGCAAGAGCGTCACCATGCTTAGCGTGATGGGCCTCATTCCCCAGCCCCCCGGTGAAATCGTCTCCGGTACGGTGCTCGTCAATGGCCGCGACCTGCTCAAGCTCCGCGAATCGGAGATGGATCAGGTGCGCATGCGCGAGATCAGCATGATCTTCCAAGATCCTATGACCTCGCTCAACCCCGTCCTCACGATCGGTCGACAGCTGACCGAGGCCGCGGAGGTTCACCTGGGCATGACGCCCCAGCAAGCGCGCAACCACGCTGTCGACCTGCTAAAGCAGGTGGGCGTGCCCGAGGCCGAACAACGACTCAAAAGCTACCCCCACCAGTTCAGCGGCGGTATGCGCCAGCGAGTGATGATCGCCATGGCCATCTCCTGCCATCCCAAGATACTCATCGCGGATGAGCCGACGACGGCCCTCGATGTCACCATCCAGGCGCAGATGGTCGACCTGGTCAAGCGCCTGAGCCAGGACCTGGGGATGGCTGTGATCTGGATTACCCACGATTTGGGCGTGGTGGCCGGCCTTTGTGACCGCGTGATGGTCATGTATGCCGGCCGGATGGTCGAATCCGCGCCGGTCGACGACCTGTACTATAGCCCCGCGCATCCCTACACGTTGGGGCTGATGGGTTCCCTGCCCAAGCTCAATGATCGCCCCAAGGAGCCACTACAGGCCATTCCCGGCGCTCCCCCTGACCTGATCCATATGACCGGGGCTTGTGCGTTCGCGTCCCGGTGCACCTTCACAGGCGAGGCTTGCCAATCGAGTGGTCCCCAGCTACGCGAGATTAGTCCAGGCCATTTCGTAGCCTGCTGGCAAGACCCCCAGGAATTGCGGGCCAAAGCGAGCGGGATTGCGGAAATCAAGGATCAATAACAAGGTTGAGCGCCATGACCCAGGCACAAGGCAATAACACACTGGTTAGGGTAACCGATCTCAAAATACACTTTCCTATCACCTCCGGGTTCCTGCAACGCAAGACGGGCGCCGTCAAGGCGGTGGATGGCATCTCCTTCGCCATCCCCAGGGGCATCACTTTTGGCCTTGTCGGGGAAAGTGGTTGTGGCAAGTCGACGACGGGACGAGGTATCCTGCAGCTCTACCGACCTACGGCGGGGTCTGTGCT
>CAYQDH010000685.1:0-2570 GCA_964416075.1 uncultured Anaerolineales bacterium
GCGATAGCCCCCAGGGTGTTGGAGATACCCAGGTAGAGCGGGCGCCAGGCCTCAGCGGCGTATTCCATGGTCCAGTTCATAAAGGGCCAGCCCAAGAACCCTGCCGTGATCCCCAGGAGTACATAAAGTAGCAGGTAGAGAGGCAAGACGCCGGACCCCAACACGGGGAAGACCGCCCCGGCGATGAGGGCCAGCACGGGGGGCAGCGCCGAGATGCCCATGGCCAGCCGCATATGCGCCAGGGGGCCGAAGCGATCCTGCACCACGCCCATCAGTAGGCCGGAGATGAACGAGCCGGCGACCTGGGCGGAGACGAACAAGCCCGTCACCTCCAGCCCCAGGCCCTGCTGGCGCGTAGCATAGAGCACGTAAAAGGCGCTGCCCATCCCCATAAAGCTGAACAGGGCTCGGGTGATATTCATCCGCAAAAAGGGCTTGTCGCGCAGCAGGATGCGCGGCAGCATGGCGATGACCTCGCGCGTGGGCGGCTGGGTATTCTCTGTCACGACGGGTGCCGGCTCGACCAGGCAGGCCAGGGCCACGGTGGAGCCGACCATGGCGATGGAAGAGATCACAAACAGGGCGGCATAGTTGGTGGGAAAGGCCCAGGGGCTCGTGGTGCTCAGCGCATAGCGCACGGCCAGCCCGGCGAGGATCCCCAGTAGGCTGCCCACGATCTGCGACGCGCCCAGCACGCTTCCGCGCCGCCGGCTGGGGATGGTGCGCGATAGCACATCGAACCAGGGCACGCTGGCCACGGCATCGCCGATGTAAAAGATGGAAAAGCTGGCCAGGATAGCCACGAGCGCGATCATGGGCCGGCTAAGGCTGTAGAAATAGACCAGCGCCGCCGTAACCAACATCACCGGGCGCGAGACGATCGCGGCCCAGACGATGAGCGGCTTTTTGTAGGGCCGCCGCGTTATGATACCGGCGACGGCCAACTGCGGGAGCAACCACATGCCGGAGATGAGGGCGTTGAGCAACCCTACGTAAATCTCCGAGTGCGGCGTGAGCTGGGCGATGAGCCCGGGCATCACCGTGCCCGCCCCGATAAAACTCATGGCGAAAAGCCAGGTGCCGATGTCGGCGACAAAGGCGATGGCATTGCGGGTCAAGTGGGCCGGGACAGCCTCGTCGATCATGGCAGTGGTAGAGACAGGTTCAGCAGCCAACGGGCAATGGGGCCTCTCTCATGGGATTCCGCCGGGCCTGAACGCGACGGGCTGCCCCATTGTACTCCATTTGGGCGGAAAAACACTATTCTACGACGCCAGCGGCTGCGGTCCATAGGTTGCCACGAACCCGCCGCCAAGAGCAGGCACTCTTGTCTGCAAAGGTAGTATCTTTTTCCCAGACTTGGCGTACAACTATCACATTCTGGCTACCCCCAAGCGTGAAGGAGGTACACCGATGCGCATTCTGTTAACATTGCCCTACGATGCGCGGCACAAGTGGGAATCGCCCGACCTGGGCCTGGGCTATTTGGCCGCACTATTGCGCCAGGACGGGCACTCGGTGGAGCTGATGCTGCGCCCCGGCGCCATCGATTTCGCGGCCTGGCTCCGCAAGAATCGTTTTTCACCTCTTTCCTGGGACGCACTATGCCATCGGCGGCGAGGGTGAGCTGGGCCTGCAAGCGTTCGTGAGGGCGTTCCAGGCTGGGGCGCTCTCGGAGCGCGCAACGCTTGAATCGATCCCCGGCCTGATCTGGCAGGACGGCGAGATCGTCCGCATCAACGAGCACCACTATGTGCAAGATCTGGACGCCCTGCCGTTTCCGGCCTGGGATCTGATGAACCCGAGGCACTTTCCGCACCTCCCCTTCAACGGCTATTCGCGCCGCCACCCCATCGCGCCGATGATCCTCACGCGCGGGTGTCCCCATCACTGCACGTTTTGCGGGGCAGCGGCGGTGAACGGGCGGCGCCTGCGCGCCCGCAGCGTCGACAACATCATGGCGGAGCTGCGGCTGCTGACCTCACAATATGGGGTCCGCGAGATCCAATTCTACGACAGCAACTGCGCCGACCGGCGCGGTCCACTGCGCGAGGTGCTGCGGCGCGTCATAGCGGAAAAGATCGACATCACCTGGTGTGCTCCGAACGGCATCCGGCTGGACGCCGTGGACGAGGAGCTGGCCTCGTTGATGAAGAAAAGCGGCTGCTTCCAGGTCAACGTGGGGATCGAATCCGGCTCGCCGCGCATCCTGAAGCAGATCAAAAAGAACCTCTCTCCGGACATGGTGCGCAGCTCCATCGAGCTGCTACGGCGCCATCGCATCGAAGTGGTGGGTTTCTTTATGCTGGGTTTCCCCGGCGAGACGCGCGAGGACATCCGCCGGACCATCGACCTGGCCATGGAGTTGCCGCTGACTGGGGCGTCGTTCAGCATCTACTGCCCCCTGCCCGGCACCGAGGACTATGAGACGACGTTCCGCGAGGGCAGGCCCGACCACGATGTGCTCGACTCGTTCGATTTCGTGCGCTATGAAAACAACCTGTCCCAGGTGCCTGCCGACGAGCTGCGCACTCTGCAGCAGGCCGGACTGGGGACCTATCAGGTGTTCC
>CAYQDH010000686.1:0-2568 GCA_964416075.1 uncultured Anaerolineales bacterium
GGAGACCCTTCGTTTGCACTCAGGGTGACGGCCGCGGCGACAATGACAAAGCCCTATCATTACGATGATTTGAGTTGGATTGACATACCCGGGTATGTTCGAGTATGCTGACCCCAGCCAAGCTCCCTTGTTCCGGGCGTCCCCTGCCCAGTGTTGTGCCGCCACATTCAAGACGGTACTGAGGAGATAGACGATGACGCGCCATACGATCCTGCGGCATCTGGCGTTGGCGGCAAGTCTCTGCGTGCTCCTGGTGAGCATCGGGGCGCTGCGTTTGGTCTCGATAGCCAGCCCGCCCTCCCCTCCGTCCTCAGACACGTCCAGCGCGAAAGACCAAGGTCTCCTCACAGTCCCCGCTCGCAGTAGCGACGCGGGGACTATGCTGCCCAGCTCCGGCGCCCCGGCGCGAGCTGTGCGCGAGGCCTGGCAGCGGGCCCGCGATGCCGGGGCCTATAGCTTTTCCACCGACCTCACCCAGCTCAGCTATCCCGCGCGCACCCTGGCCAACTCGGGGCGCGGCCCGCAGACGGTGGAGCTGCACATGGAAGGCGAAGTGGACCTGCCCGCGCGCACCCTGGGCTTTCGCATGTGGCAGCCGGACGCATCCGGCGCGGGCAGCCCGGCCGATGGCGGCGTCGACGGACGGGTGGAGGGCGACCGTGTCTACGTGCGCGGCGCTGACGGCTCCTGGCAAGAGGTGGAGAACTTTTCAGCGAACTTTGCCCCGGACAACGACCCGCTGGCCTTCTTGGGCGGGATGGTCGACGTGCGCGCGCTCGAACCCCTGGAGCAGTCCTCCACGTTTGAGGTTTCACGCTTTACGTTCGATCTGGATGGCCCCAGACTGGCCGACTATCTGCGCGACCGGCTGGCGAGCTACCTGACCGAGCAGGGCGAGCTCCCGCCCGGCGTGGACATAGACGTGCCATCCTCCATGCGGCAGATGGAGGGGAGCGGAGAGTTGTGGGTGGACGCGCGCGGCATGCCGTTGCGGCTAAAGATGCACATGGTCTTTCCGCAGGCCAAGGATGGCTCGCAAATCCAAGCGGACGTGCAGACGCGCTTTTCCGGCTTTCCGCAGGATGAGCCGGAGCGGGTTGCCGCACTGGGCTCACTCGTGGGTCTCCCTGCCGCATCACTGCCAGCCAGGGCCAACGATGTGGCGGCCCACAGCGCGGCAGCGGCGTGCGGCCTGATCGTCATCGCGCTGCTGTTGGCCAGCCGCCGCGCGCGATGGCTGTACGCCACCGTGATGATCGTGCTGATCGTGAGCATGGTCATAGGGCCCTCGTTGCAGAGCGAGCGCGTCTCCGCCTACTATGACCGGCAGGCCGCGCGCTCGCAAGACATCATGCAGCTCAACGCGGACGGCCGGGTCCTGGATGCGTCAGCGACCGAGGAAGAGCAGGATGCCTACCAGACCATAGACGAATACCTGGCGCCCCATTGGGATCCCATGCACGACCCGCTGAGCGACGAAGGTGAGGCGAAGCAAGCCGCGCGGAGCGGGAACGACAGCCACGGCTGGGCGTTACGCCCGGCGCTGGGTGAGAACTTGGAAGAAGCGCCCATAGCGGTGGATTGGGAATCCATACGCGCGGCTGTCGAAGATGCGGCAGAAGCCAACGCCGCGCCGCCCGAGGTTTCTTATGACGCGGCCATCTATGCCGGCTTTGCCGCGAAACCATCGAAAACCGCAAAACCCTACCCCGTGGTCGAGCTGCGCATCCGCCAGGACGGCATTTATCGCCTGACGTACGAAGAACTAAAAGCCGCCGGATTCGACTTTGCCGGTGCAATGTTAAACAGCCTGGCAATCTCTACCCAGGGCCAGCCCGTGGCGCTAGAAGTCACCGGCAAGTCCACCTTTGGGCCGGGCAGCGAGATTGTTTTCTTTGGCCGCGGGCTGGGTACGCAATACACCGATGCCAATATTTACTCCTTACAGGTAAATCGCAGCCTGGCAAAACGCATTCGCACGCAACACGGGCGCTGGCCCAAATGGCCCATCGTGCAAAAAACTGCCCTGCACACCCTGCATATCGAAGAGCAGCACGAATACGCCGCCCACGCCCCCATGGCTGACCCCTGGGTTGCCGCTTCAATGACGGTCTATAATGGCAGGCCCAACACCTGGAACTATGCCCTGCAGGTAGACAATCTGGTTGCTGGGCAGCCTGCCACGCTGCGCATCGGCCTGCTGGGCGTTACCGACTGGCCCCAATCGCCAGACCATCACCTGCGCATCCTGTTCAACGGCGTGCAGCTTGGCGAAGAATTGTTAGACGGTCTGGTATGGAAAGAACTGGCCTACACCCTGCCCGCCAACCTGCTGGTGACGGGCAAAAACACGCTCAGCATCGTCATGCCTGCCGACACCGGCGTGGTGGGAGAAGTGGTGCAGCTTGACTGGTACAGTCTCACCTACACCCGCCAGCTTATGGCGCAAGATAACCAACTGCGCTTTACCGCCTCCGGGCAGGCCGTGGAAGTCAGCGGCCTGACCGAAGCCGATGTGCGCGTTTATCGCCTGGATACCCCCAATGCCGAGCGCATCTCGCCGCTGTT
>CAYQDH010000687.1:0-2567 GCA_964416075.1 uncultured Anaerolineales bacterium
TGGGATCGTATCGAGGGCCTCGTAGCCAGGCAGATAGTCTTGGGACCGCTGCGCTGGCTCGGTATTGTGGATGTGGGGTACGACCGATATCAGGGACAGGCCGTCGCGCTACGGCTTACCAGCCAGGGGCACCGCCTCATTGTGGCGCGGGAAAGCGAGCCCGAGCTCGCCGAGATAGCCGTCCCCGAACCGTTGGCCATCATCGATGACGATTATCTCGTGCACATCGCCGTCGTGAACAGCCTCTACGAACGGTACCAGTTGGACCGCTTTGCCGAATGGCAGGGCCAGGACGACAAGACAGCCCACTATCACATCACGGTAGAATCTCTGTGGAGCAGCCACAGCGCCGGAGTTAAGATCGACCAGGTGCTCAACTTTCTAAAACGGATCAGCAAGGAGCAGGTACCCCCCGCGGTAGCCCGGTCGTTACAAGCGTGGGGCGGCAGATTCGGGCGTGTGCTGATGCACAGAGCCTTGCTCCTGCAAACGATCGACGAAGGGACCATGCACCTGCTGCGCAGTCGGCCAGAGATACGCGCGCTCCTGGGGCAGCAGCTTTCGACCACCTTGTGCCTGGTGGATGAGGATAAGATCGAAGAGCTGACCGCCAAGCTCAAAGAGATCGGCATCTGGCCCCACGTGCGTATCTAGGCCCGGAGAGGAGAGCAATGCCCGACCGTCCAAACATCCTGCTGATTCTGGCTGACCAGATGATTCCCCATCTCAGTGGCGCCTATGGCCATCCTGTGGTCAAGACGCCGAATCTTAACCAATTGGTCGAGGATGGCATCCGTAGTGTAGTTGCACAAGGAGCGTTTTTCGCTGCCGATAATCGCCAGATTTGCTGTCGAGTTTGCACTATGCCTGTCCGTTAGGCTTGATGGAATGGCTCGATGATTCTATAATGCAATCTGCTTGGAGGTTATCAAAGGCCTCAGCGTGAGCCAAACAGTGTTTGGGTCTAGCTTTTCGGTCCCCCGGTATAACGGGATCGAGGATGATCCTACATATCTGACGGAGGTAGTGTACGATGAAAAAGGTTGTCGCTTTTGGTGAGATCATGATGCGTCTTTCGCCCCCCGGTTTCCTGCGTTTCCAGCAGGCACGCTCGTTCGACGTGATCTATGGTGGGGGCGAGGCCAACGTAGCCGTGGCGTTGGCTGAGTTCGGCATCCCCGTGGATTATGTCACGCGGCTGCCGAAGAATGAGCTGGGTGAAGCCTGCGTGCGCTTTATGCGGCAATACGGCGTGGGCGTGAACAACATCGTCTACGGCGGCGAGCGACTGGGCATCTATTTCCTGGAGAATGGCGCCGTGCAACGCGGCAGCAAGGTTGTCTACGACCGAGCCAACTCGTCCATCTCCACCATCGCGCGCGGTATGGTTGATTGGAAGTCCGTCTTTGCCGACGCGCAGTGGTTTCATTGGACTGGCATCACCCCGGCTATCTCCCAAGGCGCCGCCGAGGCGTGTCTGGAGGCGGCTCAGGTGGCCAAGGAGATGGGCCTCACGGTCTCCTGCGATCTGAACTTTCGCAAGAACCTGTGGAAGTGGGGCAAGAAGGCCAGTGAGGTGATGCCCGAGTTGGTCAAGACCTGCGATGTGGCCATCGGCAATGAAGAGGACGCCGCCCAGGTATTCGGCATCCACGCACCGGAGACCGATGTCACGGCGGGCAAGGTAGAGGCCGACAAATACCTCTACGTGTGCCAGGAGCTGGTCAAGCGCTTCCCCAACCTGAAGACGATCGCCATCACGCTGCGCGGCTCGATGTCAGCCAGCCACAACACCTGGTCCGGCGTGCTGTGGGACGGAAACAAGTTCTATGTCGCACCCCAGTTCGATATCACCCACATCGTCGACCGCGTGGGCGGGGGCGATTCGTTCATGGGGGGCCTGATCTATGGCCTGCTCAAGTACGGCGAGGACAAGCAATCGGCGCTCAACTTTGCTGTGGCCGCATCTTGCCTCAAGCACACCATCTTTGGCGATTTCAATGATACATCTGTAAGCGAAGTCGAGAAGCTGATGGGCGGCGACACCTCGGGTCGTGTCTCACGCTAGGGCATCGTCTGTCAAGAACGCCCCTGACGGGGCTCACTACAAACGGGACTCACTGGAAGGAGATTTACCATGGCACGCTTTTCTAGACTGCAAGTGTGGAACAAGATCGAGGAGCTCGGCCTCATTCCCCTCTTTTACAATGCCAACGTGGAGACGGCGAAGAAGGTGATCGAGGCTGTCTCGGCGGGCGGCGGCAAGGTGATCGAATTCACCAACCGCGGCGACCGCGCCTTTGAGGTGTTTCGCGAGCTGATCACCCATTTCGACAAGGCCGATCCTTCGCTGATCCTGGGGGTAGGCTCGGTGTTGGATCCGGCGACGGCAGGGCTCTACATCAACCTGGGGGCCAATTTCATCGTGGGCTCGGTGACCAACCCCGAGGTGGCCAAGCTCTGCAACCGTCGCAGCATCGCCTACATGCCGGGCTGCGGCACGGCGACCGAGGTCTCAGAGGCGCAGGAGCTGGGCTGCGAAGTGGTCAAGTGCTTCCCCGGCAGCG
>CAYQDH010000688.1:0-2557 GCA_964416075.1 uncultured Anaerolineales bacterium
GTTCCCACTCTCGCCGCAGGTCCCGCGGGGCGTAAGTCCGTGCGCTCGCGCCACATTCCCCGCGCTTGGCGCAACTCGCATTGGGTTGGAAACCCCAATGCTGACATCGTAAGTACGCTGAAACGTACTAAACTGCATGAAAACGTGATTTATCACGTTTCGTCTAACAGGAACGGAATTCATTCCGTGAACCCTTTCCTCTTGCCTCAAGCCCATAGCACTAAAGGAGACTCTCATGCTTACCCATACGATGCCGGCCCATTGGACTCGGAACGATATCACTGTGCAAGGCGCCCGCACGCACTATTACCGCGCGGGCAACGGTGCCGGCCTGACCAAGCCGGTTATCGTGCTGGCGCACGGCTTCTCGGACAATGGTCTGTGCTGGGAGCCCATGGCCGCCGAGCTAGAATCTGCCTACGACGTGTTCATGCCCGATGCTCGCGGCCACGGCCTTTCCCAGCGCGTGCAACAGGGGGAAAAGCTGGACCCACCCGCCGACCTGGCGGGCTTCATCCGCGCCATGCCGTGGGCCACGATGGGCCTGGAACGGCCGATCGTGGGCGGGCACTCCATGGGCGCCAGCACGGCCTTCCAGCTCGGCGCGCGCTATCCCGAATTGGTGCGCGCCCTGATCCTGGAGGACCCCCCTTGGCGTGTGCCCCAGCCGGGTGAAGCCGGGCCTCGAGGCATCTCGGCCAAGAGCCCGTTGGGCGAATGGATCATGAGATTGCAGGACCAGACCCTGGAGCAGGTGATGGCCCAGTGTCGCATAGATTACCCCAGGTGGCCCGAGATCGTCGTGCAGCGCTGGTGCGAGGGCAAAAAGCAGCTGGACCCCGCGTTTCTGCTCACGGAGAATGGCAGCATCACGGGCAGTTGGCGCGACATGGTGCCCGCCATCTCTTGCCCCACGCTGATCCTCACGGCCGACCCGAACAAGGGTGGCATCGTCACTCCCGAGGTGGCGCAAGAGGTCTGCGCGGCCAACCCCAACTTTCGAGTGGCCCACATCCCAGGCGTGGGACACCACGTGCGCTTTGGGGACCAGGCGACGTATATGAGAGCCGTCTGGGCCTTCCTGGAAGAGATCGGGTGACCCTCTGGCAAAGACGCGCCTGACGGCGCTCACTACGAACGAGTGCTTGTAGTCACTACGAATGAGTGCTCGCGGTGACTACGGACGAGCGCTTGTAGTGTGCCCGTCAGGGCGTCGGCGCCGTCGGTTCCTGCGACACCGGCTCCTGCCGCGGAAAGAGCACCAGGCTGCGATCCACCGCCGCCCCTGGTTCGATCTGTCCGGCCCACGGAACGTTGGCAACAGCCTCGGCCGGCCAGGCCGGTTCGCCTTGCTGGCCTAGCGCTCGCCAGAGGTCTGTCATCTTGCCGGGCATCACCGGGTACAGCAGGATCGCCGCCCTGCGCAACGCTTCGGCCACATCGTAGAGCGTCGTGTTGACCTGGTCATGCTTCCCTTGCTTGTAGGCCGTCCAGGGGGCGCGCTGCTCCAGGTACAGGTTGGCGCTGCGCACCAGCTCGATCACATAGAGGATCGCTGCCTGGGGATTCCACCCGCGGATGGCCGCCTGCACCAGCTCGGGCGTGGCCCTTATCCGTGCGATGAATGCCTGGCGCTCGCCAGAAATGGCGCCGCCAGAAATGGCGCCGCCAGCCATGGCGCCGCCATCCTCCTCGGCGCTGGGCGCCGGGATCCTGCCTTCGCAGTAACGCTCGATCATGTGCAGGGTGCGGTTCAGGAGGTTGCCCAGGTCGTTGGCCAGCTCGGCATTGTAGCGGGCCACGAACGCCTCTTCGTTGAAACTGGAGTCCTGGCCCAAGGTCATCTCGCGCATCAAAAAGTAGCGAAATGCATCCACCCCATACTTGTCGGTCAGCTCCAGGGGGCGCACCACATTGCCGCGCGACTTGCTCATCTTGGCCTCATCAACCAGCCAGAACCCCGTCACGTGTAGCCCCTGGTACACGGGGATGCCGGCCGCATGTAGCATCGTCGGCCAAAAGATGCCGTGGGGCTTGATGATATCCTTGCCCACCACATGGTTGCTCACGGGCCAGAAGCGCTGGTAGAGCGCGCCATCCGGGTACCCTAACGCCGAGACATAGTTGACCAACGCGTCGAACCACACATAGGTCACAAAGTTGTCATCAAAGGGCAAGGGGATGCCCCATGTCAGGCGGCTCTTGGGCCGCGAGATGCACAGATCTTCGAGCGGCTGGCGCAGGAACGCCAGCACCTCGCCCAGGTACTGCGCCGGCTGGATCGTGTCCGGGTGCTCGTTCAGATAGCCGATCAGCCAATCCTGGTACTTGCTCATGCGGAAGAAATAGTTCTGCTCCTCGATGTAGGTGGGGGCCACACCGTGGTCCGGGCACAGCCCGTCGACGATCTCCTTTTCGGTCAGAAAGCGCTCGCAGCCATAGCAATATTGCCCACCATAAGCGCCAAAGTAGATGTCGCCGCGGTCGTAGATGGTTTGCAGGATACCCTGCACCACCGCCATGTGCCGCGGCTCTGTCGTGCGTATGAAATCGTCGT
>CAYQDH010000689.1:0-2536 GCA_964416075.1 uncultured Anaerolineales bacterium
GCATCCGGCGCGGTCAGGCCCAGGCGCGTCTCGATTTCGATAATGTGCTTGCACTTGAGGGCCTGAACTCTACTGTGGTTATAGGTGATCTGGGCGCCGAACCAGGCCGCGGAGATCAACAGGATGGAACCGACCAGCGTGACGACCAGGTCGATGAGGCAGTCGGTGGCGGCCAGGCGGAGCCATGCACGGTTCGGTGGCCTAGTCTCCCAGGGACTCGATCAGGGAGGGTAGGTCATCTTGAATGGTTCGCCAGAGAACCTCGAGGTTGATATCGAAATAGGCGTGGACGAGCCGATGGCGCATGTGCACGATATCGGCCCACGGAATCGCGGGGAGCTCTTCTCTCGACGCCTCGGACACCTGGTTGGCTGCCTCGCCTATGATCTCGATCTCCTTGACCAGCGCCAACACAAGCATACGGTCTTGGTCCAAATCGGCGCGGGCGCGGCCTTGAGCAAAAGACAGGGCCTCGCGCGCCGCATCGCGCATGTGTTGCAGGCGGATCTGGTCATCCCTGCGCATACTGTACCTCCGCCTCTCGCAACACATCCTGTCGAAAGTAGCGACTGAGGTCCTCGACCGTGCGCAGATCGATCTGGCGCCCGCCAAAAATGACCGATAACTCGCGCTCCATGCGAGCGATGCCGAAAAGCCCTGGTACATGCTCAGGGTCGAACTCCACCAGCACGTCAATGTCGCTCTGAGGGCCGAAATCCGCCCGCAACACAGATCCGAACAGGGCCAGGCGTCGGATGTGGTGTCGCCGGCAAAAGGCCGCCAGGCGTTCCTGATCGATGGCGATGTGTACCATGCCAATACCTCGCTATCCCTCTGCCAATCGCCTTCCTACTATCATAGCACCGCCGCGAAGGACCGCCAATTTCATCCTTGCTCGCGCCCCTCCACGATGGCGGCCTCGTCGCCGGCTACTCTGATCACCTGGGCCCATGCGTTGGGCCCTGGTCCGAAAAGCGGGCTGTCGCAATAGAGACCGTAACAACGACGGGATCTCATCCGCACGTGAGTCGGGCAAAGCAAAGCACACAACGCAATGACGATCATGCTGCGGGCTCTAGATCGGGCAGAGCCTCCATAAAGCAAGCCATCATCAGGCGGATTGCCTCGACGACAGCCTCGCGCGATACTCGCCCGCGATAGCCCGCGACGATCTCATCGACGCTCTCACCGGCGGCCAGTCGATCCAGGGTCCCCGCGACCTCAATGTGGGTATATTTGAACGTGGGACGCCCAGCACACACATCGATGGCCCGCACGACATGGTCCCCCAGAGGGTAGTAGCGATACACTTCTCCGCCAATGACCTCGGTCATCAGATCGGGCATGCGCTCGTCTCTATACATAGGATCACCTCAGAATCATCATACATCCCCTGAGCACACAGGTCAAAACGTGGGACTAAGGATGCACCGCCGCGCTCATGACCGCTCGAAGGCATCGAGGAGGGCGGTCGCCGTGGCCTCGTCCTGCGCATAGATGAGCAGCACCGCCCCATCCAGCTGCTTGGCGATCACGCAGGATCCCTCGGCCAGCCAGCGATGGGTATCCACCGGCCCCACCAGGGCATCCACCTTTTCCGTGTACTCGGGCCGGTGCAGCATGCTGGTCTGGAACAGATCCCAGAACTGTTGCGCCTCTTCTTCATCGTCCCATGCGCTGCGCATCACCAGGGCGTAAGCCCCTCCCTCGCCCTGTTGCAGGAGCGTATAGCGGTCGCCACCCCAGCCTTCGCTGGCGCGCATGGCCGCCGCCATGCCCAGGTGGGTGGCCAGGGCCATGCGTAGGCCTAGCTCGCCCATCACGTCCGACTTGCGCGTCTTCCACTCGCCGCCCAGGGCTGCGGCCACGTCGGGAAGCTCGACCGCCACGGGCTCGTCCCCTTCGCGGTAGCGTTCCGGATGCAGCACCTGCTCCGTGGATCGCGGCGGTTTGGCATAGGCCTCGTTGACGGCCTCCCATCCACCCTGCCCATGCAGAGCGGCGACAAAGGTGTACCCCGCCGCATAGGGGAACAACTCTACCTGCTGGATGAACTCCGGGGTTCTCTCCAGGGCCTCATCCTCCAATCCACTGGCGCGCTCGATGGAGGCCCAGCGGTCTGCCGCGGGAATGTGGTCATCCGCGTATTGCACCATGGTCAGCGTCGCATCCCCTTCGACCAGGGCGTCGAAGGCCAGGTCTTCATCGTCCGTCATCTCGGGGCGGGCCTCATCACCCAGGCCAAACTGCTGATCCTGCAGCGCGTGGGCATACTCGTGGGCCACCACCATCTGATCCTGGGCGCTCTGTTCCTGCTGTTTGCGCACGAACATGGCCGCCTCGTCTGTGTCGTAATAGCCGGCCACTTGCTCGGCGAGCATGTCCACATACATCTGGCCCAGGTCGGTCTCCGGCTCGATGATCCCCAGCAGGCCCAGCAGCGCTTGGTCTTGCTCCACGTTCTTCCGCGCTTCCTCCTCCGCCAGCTCCACCTGCAGGTTGGCCCGCAGCGTCTCGGCATCGATGCTGCTAAAGG
>CAYQDH010000690.1:0-2523 GCA_964416075.1 uncultured Anaerolineales bacterium
CCTGCGCCGACGGAGCACAATGACCGATCCCGACGGCGGCACCACCAGCTACAGCTACGATGCGGCCGACCGGCTCATTTCCGTTGCCAATCCGCAGGGGCAGGTGACTTCGCTGTCCTATGACCTGATCGAGCCGGCGCTGGCCCTGTACGCGCAAGGCATCCTGTCCTTCGGCAAGGCGCGAGAACTGGCTGGGTTGGATGTGGCCGCCAGGTCACTCTTGTTCCGTCGGTGGGCTCTTGGCGTCGTACTCCTCCGGAGCGCTCTCGGCCACCGCTTTCCAGAACTCGTCCTGCGCTAGGCCTTTTCCCTCTCGGATGCTCTGCCTGGAGCGATCGATCAAGCCCCGAAAGCGCGGCGAGCGCGCCAGGAGCAACGCCTCCAGGTCGTCATCATCCTCCGGCGCCAACAGGACGGCCACGGCCCTGCCGTTTCGCGTGATCACGATCGGTCCTTCGGTCTCGCACTGATCGATATAGGCGCTCAGTCGTGCCTTGACCTCCGCCAGGGGGGCGATTCTCATAGCTCGAACTCCTCTCCGCCGACCAACAACCGTTCACGAACCTTGACGCCGACCCCATTCTCGATGAGACGATGGTATCTCCGCTCGATCACGGCGAGGTGCGCCATTGTCTCGGGCGCGAACCCTATCTCGAACATCGCTGGATATGGCCTCAACTAGAATTATAGTCGCTCGGCATCGGCTTCGGCTCGCAGGAGCTGCTCCGTATACGCGCTCGGCCGCATCCACACCACCTCATCGCCCAAGAACCTCTGCACCCGCGCCACCACCTGCGTAAAGGCGGCCCAGCCCACCCCGTTGGCCGGGTTCAGCCCCTGCCAGTGCGCGTACCAGATCGCATAGGGCGCTCCGGCGCGCACCAGCTCGACGATGCGCCCCGCCTGGCCATCCGCGGTGATGTAATAGTCGGCATCCGCATGCACCGGATCGTTGAGCCAGGTGGCCAAGCGGTCCGCCGCGGTGGGCGGGAGGTCGTAGATGCCATAGCCCCCTTCTCCCGCCATCAGCCGGGCCGCGCAACGCTCCACCCAGCTGGCCACGAAACAGGGCACCGTGCGCCCGCGAAAGCGTCCTCGTTTGGCCAGGTTCAGCAGCGCCTGCCAGATATGGGGGTTGGGCTCGGTCACGCCTTGGGCGCGCAGCTCCTGATAGCGCCGCGCGCACGCCTCGCAGCCGCACCCGGGCCAGGTCACCCCGCTGTACTGCACCCCGATGGTCGCGGCCTCGGCGATCATCCTCTCGAAATAGGCCTCGTATTCCTCCACCGACACGCCCGGCTCGTACGTCCAGACCCCCTCGTGGATCGCCCCCTCCGGCACGCGTCCCGCACCCCAGTCATAGAGCCCGCCATGCGTCAGGAACTCGCAGTGCGCGTCGATGCCGCAATCGTAGGCGCGCGGCAGCTGCTCCACATAGGCGCGCTGCACATCCATCGTGGCGCGGCTCAGCAGCCCGTGCTCGGCCCCCTGGTATCCCAGGATCACGCTCGCCTCGCCGGCGATCCCCTCCGACGCGGCGAAATCGAGAAAGGTCTTGAACGCCTCGGGCGGCGCGCAGTAGGGGTTGGTGTCGTCGCAATAGAACGAGAGCACGGTTACGCTCATGGATCTCTCCTCCGGTGGCATGGTGGACCTTTTTGCCGATGGCGCTCCCTGGTGCCAGGTTGATTATGGGCATGAGCGCGCAGCGAGTCAAGCTTCCTGCACCACATCCCCGGCGGTGCAGGCCGCCCTGGCTAGGCCCACGCCGCGTGCCCACGTTGCGCCAGCCTCTTCCCCGGCCGTTGGCGCAAAGCGCAAGCGCAATCCACCTGCTATACTAAGAATAGGGCCTTTGCCCCTTGCCAAGCTTACCCCCTGCCGCGCCCCTGGCGCCGCATCCAGGAACGGAGAATGACTTTGCTTACTACGATGATCTATAGCATAATAATGCGAATTTTTACATTTATATATAGTCTTTTCGTAGGGATGAAGGAACCGGCGTCGAGACTTGCGTGGCCAGGCCCCACACACGGGCCCACGAGATGCACTCGACCACGCAACGCGCTACGGTTCCTTCATCCATCGCGCGCTCGCCGTCGAGGCTTGCGTGGCCAGGCCCCATACACGGGCCCACGAGACGCCCTCGACCACGCAACGCGCTACGGTTCCTTCATCCATCGCGCGCTCGCCGTCGAGACTTGGGTGGCCGGTCTCTGTACATACGAGCACGAGATGCCCTCGACCACGCAACGCGCTACGGTTCCTTCATCCATCGCGCGCTCGACGATGAGGGTTGCTTGGCCCAACCGCACACGTACGAACACCAGAACCCCTGTACCATACAACGCCCAACGCTTCCTTCGCTCACGCCCCAAGCGGCGAGCAGACCCAGAGCATCCGGCGTGTTGCCGGGTCATTTGGTTGACCCTCACAATATTACCAAACGAACCCATTTCGCTCTTGTACGTCGGGCATCCTTGCCCGCCTCTGCCCGGCCCCCGGCCTCGCCCCATCTGCTTT
>CAYQDH010000691.1:0-924 GCA_964416075.1 uncultured Anaerolineales bacterium
ATACGATCATTTGTTCGCATGGCACCACCTCAAGGGAGCAACCGATGAACCCTCTATTGGCCGGTCGAGCATTTGAGCAGACCCATACGCGTCCTACGCGCCTGACCTCGATCCTATTTGGTGCGCCCTACTATCCCGAACACTGGGATCCCTCGATGTGGGAGCGCGACGCCCAGCTCATGGCCGATGCCCATTTCAACGTGGTGCGCATGGCAGAGTTCGCCTGGGACCGCATGGAGCCCCGCGAGGGGAGTTACGATTTCTCGCTCTTCCAGGAGGTTGTCGCCATTTTGGGTCGCTATGGCATCCGCACCATCCTTTGCACGCCCACCGCCACGCCACCGAGGTGGCTGACCCGGGCTCACCCCGAGGTTCTGCGCGTCCTGCCCGACGGGCGGCGCTGCATGCATGGCTCGCGCCAGCAGGCCTGCTATGCCGGAGAGACCTTCCGTGCCTATAGCCGGCGCATCACTCGAGCCATGGCCGGGGCCTTTCGCGACAATCCCAACATCGTGGGGTGGCAGACCGACAACGAGATCAACTGCTCCTTCTCCGAGTGTCACTGCCCCACCTGCGAGGCAGAGTACCGCCGCTTCCTGCAAGAAAAGTATGGCTCCATCCGGGCGCTGAACACCGCCTGGGGCACAGCATTTTGGGCGCAGACCTATGACGACTGGAGTGACATCGACCTGCCCTACGACTACCGCCCGCAATATGAGAACCCCACAGCAAAGCTGGACTATTACCGCTACCTCTCGCACATTGCGATCCGTTTCCAGCGCGAGCAGGTGACCGAGCTGCGAGCTGCAAACCGCGATTGGTTCATCATGCATAACGGCATCTTTGAGCACCTGGACTATCACGAGTTCAGCAAGGACCTGGATTTCCTGGGCTATGACAACTACCCGGGCTTTAGGGTCAACG
>CAYQDH010000691.1:934-2510 GCA_964416075.1 uncultured Anaerolineales bacterium
GATGTGCCGAGCCGGGCTGAGGGCGCTGCGGAACTGGCTCGGCGCCTGGACCAAGCGCGCAGCTACGCGGGGAACATCATTATTCCCGAGCAACAGGGCGGGCCGGGCGGCCAGAAGCCCTACTTGCACGAGACGCCACGCCCGGGCGAGATGCGCCTTTGGAGCTACCAATCGTTGGCCCATGGCGCCGATGGCATCCTGCACTTTCGCTGGCGAACATGTCGCTTTGGCGCAGAAGAGTATTGGTGTGGCATCCTCGATCATGACAGCGTGCCTCGTCGCCGTTACGATGAGGCGAAGCAAGAGGGCGCCGAATTCGCCAGGCTGGGCCCCAAGCTATTAAGCACCCACGTGCACATCGATGTGGGCATCCTGCACAGCCCAGAGCAGGACGACGCACACAAGGCGTTGCCTCATGGCCTGCCCGCGCCCTCAGAGGCGGCGGCCCATTTGTACACGGCGCTGTGGATGCGCAAATGCGCCGTCGGTTATGTCAATCCCCTGGACACCTTCGATGGCCTGAAGCTGTTGGTGCTGCCCCATTGGGTGATGTGCGATCAATCCCTGGCCGAGAAGCTGAAGGCGTTCGTGACGGCGGGCGGCACCTTACTCATCGGCGGGCGCAGCGCCATCAAAACGATGCACAACACCGTCACCGCCGAGACGGCGCCCGGCCTGCTCAGCGCCCTGGCGGGAGTCACGGTGGAAGAGTACGGCATGCATCCCGAGCGACACTATCGCATTCAGCTCACGACCGAAGTAGCTCCGGCGCTGTGGTATGACTGGCTCAAACCCAGCACAGCCGCCGTTCTGGGCACCTGGCAGGGCGGGCACCTCACTGACGGTGCGGCGGTGACCCGCAACGCCTGGGGCCGGGGCGCGTGCCTCTATGTCGGCACCTTTTTGGCACCAGAGACGGCAGGCTGGATTGCCGACCTGGCCCTGAAGGAAGCAAGGGTGCAGCCCATCCTTTCAGGTGCGCCGGCAGCCGTGGAGGTGGTCCTCCGCCGCTCCAACGAGCGATCGCTCATGTTCCTGCTCAACCACGATGAGGTGACTCACACGATTGTGGGGGCGCCCTCCGGCTTGGAGCTGCTGCGCCATGCCCCTGTAGTGGATAGCCTGAGACTGGCGGCGCGCCAGGTGGCCATCGTCGAGTTGGGAGATTGATCCGGCCATGACACAGACCTTGCGTGGCGATAGAGCTTTGGCTTGGGGAGCGCTGGCGGCGGGCGTCACGGTGGTGAGCGGCTATCCCGGATCGCCGGCCACGGGCGTGTTCGAGGCCCTGATGTCGATGGCGGAGCCAGGAACGCATATCCAGTGGGCGCCCAACGAAAAGGTGGCCATGGAGCTGGCTTACGGGGCTTCCCTCGCTGGCGCCCGTGCGCTGGTGGTGCTCAAGAGCGTAGGGCTAAACATCGCCCTCGATCCTCTGGCCACCATGGTACTCAGCGGTTGTCATGCTGGCCTGGTGATCTTGCTAGGCGATGATCCCGGCGGCTGGGGATCGCAGAACGAGCAGGATTCACGTTGGCTGGCCCGTGTCGCCGAAGTGCCGGTCGGTGAGCCGACG
>CAYQDH010000692.1:0-2507 GCA_964416075.1 uncultured Anaerolineales bacterium
CTTGCAGCATATGCGCCTTTGGACCCACGTAGCGCAAAAGGTGCGGCGAGAGAAAGAAAACGCGAACTAACCGCACAAACTCGTTGACAATGCAGCAGATGTATGCTACGATAGCACCAGTTCAGAGGCCATGCACGCCCTCATAAGGCCATCCACGATGCTGTGAAGGTTCGCGATCGCATCCTGGCCAAACAGAGTATGCTGACGCATCTGCAAACGCGAAAGATGATGGAGGAGGAGTACCGGGATAGATCACCAACCGTCTAGACAAGCAACGGTGTCTGGTTGCGGAGGAGAATCGCGTAGACTCTAGGAGGCATATCATGCACAGATCGATTAGCCGGCGTCATTTTCTCCAACTCGTGGGATCCACAGGTGCGGCCATTGTCCTGGCGGCCTGCGCTCCCGCGGCCACGCCCGCCCCGACCGAAGCCCCCAAGGTTCAGCCCACCGAAGCCCCCAAGGCCACGGAGGCGCCCAAGGCTACAACCGTGCCACCCACCGCCGTACCACCTACTGCCGTGCCGGCCACTGCCGTGCCAGCGGCCACCGGGCCCACCGGCAAGATCATCGTCGCTCGAGGCGCCAACCTGCGCGGCTCGAACCCCTGGTTTGGCGGGCTGTACGAGGGCGAGACCGCCAACCATATGTACGAGACCCTGTACCGCACGATTCCGGGCACATCCACGCTACAGCCCGTGCTGGCCAAGGAGTGGGCCCAGTCCGAGGACGGTCTCACTTGGACCTTCAAGCTGATTCAGGGGGCCAAGTTCGCCAACGGCGAAGAGGTGACAGCGCACGACTTTAAGGCGAGCTATGCGGCGCTCTTTGCGGACCCGACCCTGCAGATGCATCCCTATGTCTATCCGAAGCTCAAGCTGGAAAACATCGTGGACGTGGACGACTATACGCTCACGATCAAGAGCGAAAAGCCCTTCCCCAGCATCTTCCTGCTGCCCACGATCCTCTGCGCCTCGCGCAAGGCTATCGAGGCGGATCCCAAGAACTTTGCCGACAAGCCCGGTGCGGGATCAGGCCCGTGGAAGCTCAAGACGTGGAGCCGCGAAGGGCTCACCATGGAGCCGAACCCGCTGTTCCGCGATCCTTCGATCGTGCTCATCAAGGAGCTCGAGTATCGCGCCATCGTCGAGGAGGCCACCAAGCTGTCCGCGCTCAAGGCGGGCGAGGTGGATGTGGTCGACCAGGTGCCCTTTGAGCAGGTAGCCAGCCTGGAGGGGGACGCCCGGTTCAAGATCCAGTACTCTCGAGCGTTGGACATGATGCACCTTAACATCAACTGCGGAGAGCCTCCCTTCGACAACCCAGAAGCGCGCAAAGCCGCCATGTACGCTGTGGACCGGCAGGCGCTGGTGGACACCGTTTTGGGCGGCGCCGCAGAGGTGGCTGCTCAGCCCCAGCCAGAGGGGTACATGGGGTATAACCCGGACCTCAAGGTCTTCCCTTACGATCCGGCCAAATCCAAGCAGATCCTAGAAGCCGCTGGGTTCAAGCTGCCGGTCAAGGTCAAGCTCATCCAGCCCAACGCCTGGTTCCCCAAGGTGCTGGAGGTGCCGCAGGCCATCGAGGCGCAGATGGAACAGGCCGGTTTTGATGTCGAGCTCGTGGTGCTCGAGGGCGGCGCCTTTACCGAGGCCCGCAAGGGGAGCGCCTACAACCTGGCCTTTATGCAGTACGGCTCGAGCTTTGACGCCGATGGCTGCTACACCGGCCGCACGGTCGACGACAACTGGGGCACCAAGTGGCAGACCCGGCCCGAGTCGGAGCCGGTTACCAAGCTTCTGACCGACGCGCGGTCCGAGATGGACCCGGCCAAGCGCGATCAGATGTACAAGGAAGCCGAGGCCTTGATGTACGAGTCCGGGCCCAGGGTCAACCTCTACCGCAACTTTTATATCTGGGGCCTCAAGAAAGAGATCGAAAAGTTCACGACGTGGAGCTCGACGTACGAGATCAGGGGCACCTACTTTGCCAAGTAGGCCTGGCCAGGTCTTTCTCGGCCGTTTCTGAGAATGTATAGCTGCTATGCGGTCGCATAGCTTTACTGCGACCGCATAGCTTCTCTGTGACCGCATAGCCGCGGCGACTGCCCGGGCCGTCATTGGGCTCGTGCAGTCGCCTCTTCCAGACAAGCCAACGGGAGAGCGAACCTTGACCCGCTATATAACTCAGCGACTGGCACAAGCTGTCCTGGTACTCATCGGGGTGACGCTGGTCGTCTTTTTTCTGGCTCGCCTGGCCCCCGGGGATCCCGTTGATCTCATGCTCCCCGAGACTGCGGAGGCCTACCAACGCGAAGCGCTGCGGCACACCCTCGGGTTCGACAGGCCTCTTTATGTCCAGTACCTGATCTTCCTCAAGGGCGCGTTCACCGGTGACATGGGTCAGTCGCTCTACTACCGCCAGCCGACCTTTAGCATCATCATGGAGTACCTGCCCAACACCCTCCTGCTGACGGCGGTCAGCATGGTCATCTCGGTGGTGGTCGG
>CAYQDH010000693.1:0-2505 GCA_964416075.1 uncultured Anaerolineales bacterium
CCGCCGCGTGCCGGCCGATCTCGACCGCCCGGCTGTCGCACCAGATAATCGACGGACGCAATACTTGGCGGTCTTTATCTACACACACCAGACCGTGCATCTGGTACGATATCCCAATCACCCCCACGACCGTCTTCCACCTGGCCTCCATGTCCAAGCAGTTCACGGCCTATGCCATCTATCTGCTGGCCGCGGAGGGCGCGCTGTCGCTCGACGACGTGGCGCGCCGTTATGTCCCCGAGCTGCCCGAGTTCGAGGAGGAGCGGGAGGGGGGGCCGATCACCCTGCGCCACCTGTTGCAGCACACCAGCGGCCTGCGCGACCAGTTTGGCCTGGCGCTCACGGGGAACTGGCGCATCGGGGACGTGTTCACCACGGGCGACGTGCTGGGCTTGCTGGCTCGCCAGCGGGAGCTCAATTTCGCGCCGGGGGCCGAGCTGATGTACTGCAACACGGGGTATACCCTGCTGGGGCTGGTGGTGGAGCGCGCGACGGGCCGGCCCCTGCGCGATTTCATGGCCGAGCATATCTTTCAGCCGCTAAGGATGCGGGACACGCATATCCACGACGATCCGGCGCAGGTGGTGCGCAACCGCGCCTACCCCTACGCGCCCCGTGGGATAGGCCCCTTTACGCCCAGGGAGGTGGAAGCGCGCGCCTCTGGGGAGGCAGGCGTGCCCGCTCCCGAGGATGGGGGTGGGTTCGTGCACAGTGTGCTGCTCACCCTGGCCGTCGCGGGGACGTGCGGCGTGTACTCGACGGTGCGCGACCTGGCGCTGTGGGACGAGAACCTGTACCGCGGCACGGTGGGTGGGCCGGAAGTGGCGGCGCGGATGGTTCGCCCGGGGGCGCTGCGGTCGGGGGAGGGCACGCGCTATGCGGGCGGGTTGTGGATCGGGGCGTATCGCGGGCTGCGGACGGTGGAGCACGACGGGGAGGACGCGGGGTATCGCTGCGACCTGCTGCGCTTTCCCGATCAGCATACCTCGGTGATCTTGCTGGGCAACCTGAGCACGCTGGACCACACCGGGCTGTGCCGGCGGGTGGCGGATGTGTGGCTGGGCGATGTGTTCCCCGAGCCGGTGGCGGGGGACCGGCCTGACGGCCGTACTACGAACGGGCGGGAATCGCTTGTAGTACCGCCGTCAGGCGGGTCCCCGTGCCCGGGCGGTCGCGCTGCGAACGAGGCGCCGCTGGCCCTGGGCGAGTACGTGGGAGATTACTATAGCCCGGAGCTGGATGCTCGCTGCGCCTTGGTGGCTGAGGAGGGTTTGCTCCTCTTGTTGCGGCCCAAGCAAGAGCCGGTGCCGTTCGCGCCCGTGGGCGGGGATGGTTTCGCGGCGGGCCCGGCGGCGTTGCGCTTCTCGCGGGACGAGGGCGGCAAGGTCGACGGGTTCCGGGTGAGCTTTGAGGGGGTGCGAGGTTTGCGGTATGTCAGGGGATGAAGAGGAATCACGGAGGGGGAGGAGGGGAAGGAAACACGGAGGGCACGGAGGTCGGACAGAGACCACTGAGAAGAGGGGAAAAGGATAAGACGAGGGAAGAGAAGATAGGGTAAGGCCGGGAAAAACATGTGGTTCGCTGCGAACCAGGGTACTGAGGAATTACGGAGGACGCGGAGGGTTCACGGAGACAGCGGACTGCTGCGTACCATCGCGCTTGGCCCAGCTCGACTAAGCCTCACCCCGGAAGCGCTCGATCCGCTCAGGGTGCAGCGTGAGGCCAAAGCCCGGCGCGCCGGACGGCGCAAGGTAACCATGCTCCGGCGCTGGCTCCCCGTCAAAGATCGAGTAGCTGGCCTCTTCCTGCGTCAGCGCCAGCCCCTCGGCCACGCTACACTCGGGCCGGGCCACCACCAGGGGCAGCGCCCAGGCCATGCCGCCCCGATGGGGCATGACCGGGATGTGATAGGCCGATGCCAGATCGCAGATCTTGAGCGTCTCGCTGAGCCCTCCCGTCCAACGGATGTCGGGCTGGATGATGTCCACGCCGCCCGCCTGCAAAAGCTCGCGCGCGGCGTAACGGGTGTAGACATGCTCCCCGCAGGCGATGCGTGTGCTCGGAACGCTGCGCCGCAGGCGGGCGTAGCCCTGGACATCCTGCGAGGAGATCGGCTCCTCGATGAAGGCGATGCGATAGGGGGCCAACAGGCGCGCCATCTCCAGGGTGTAATCCACCGTCCAGGTGCGCGCACAGTCGATCATGATCTCGAAATCCGGCCCCACACGCTCGCGAACCTGGGCCACGTAATCCACGTTCTTGCGCATCCCCTCGGACCCATCTTCCGGGCCGTAGGGGCCTCCCAGTTTCACGCCGTAAAAGCCCTGGGCCTTGGCCCAGGCCTCATCGCGGATCGTCGCATAGACGGGTGCGCGCTCCCTGGCCTGGCCACCCAGCATCTGCCACACCGGTTGGCCCAGCGCTTTGCCCTTGAGGTCCCACAGCGCCAGGTCCACGGCGCTGATGGCCATGAGCACGATGCCGGCCTGCCCATAGCGAAACGTG
>CAYQDH010000694.1:0-401 GCA_964416075.1 uncultured Anaerolineales bacterium
AGACCGGCCTCACCAACCCCATCCTCACCCAGGGTGACTGGCACGGCCACGAGGGCGTGGGTCCTTTCAAGACCTCCCAACAGGCCTACGACACCATGCACATCGGCGACCCGGCGCAGGCTGCCAGGTTGCAGGCAGGGGAGCAGAAATAGCTGATAGACGCCGAATCGGCCAACTGTTCACTGTCTACCGATCACTGTTCACTGCTTACCAATCACTGTTCACTGCTTACCGATCACTGTTCACTGTCCACTGATCACCCAAAAGGACGACACACATGCCTCTTCAAGTAGCCATCGTGGGTCTGGGCAACATCGGCAATACCCATGGCCCCGTGTATCAGAAGCGACCCGATGTCAAGATCGTCGCCGTATGCGACATCATCAAGGAAAAGGCCGACA
>CAYQDH010000694.1:411-2480 GCA_964416075.1 uncultured Anaerolineales bacterium
CGCCGAGCGCTATGGTGCCCAGGCGTTCTACTCGGTGCAGGACATGCTCAAGAGCGGCATCCAGATCGACGCCGCCAGCATGTGCACAGCCGGGGTGGAGAACGGCGGCGACCATTACGTGCCCACCATGGAGTTGCTGAGCGCGGGCATCCCCGTCTTGGGCGAAAAGCCCATCTCCAACGACATCACCAAGGCGCGTGAGATGGTGGCTCTGGCCCGGGCAAAGAACCTGCGCTACGGCATCAACCTCAACCACCGCTTTACCCCTGCGGCGCTGCGCGCCAAAGAATGGGTGCTGGCGGGGCGCCTGGGCGAGCTCAACATCATCAACATGACCATGTGGATCAACAACCCCAACGAGTCATCGCCCTGGTTCCACATCCGTGCCCTGCACCCCCACTCTCTGGATGTGATGCGCTACTTTGCCGGGTCCGAGGTCTCCAAGGTGCAGGCCTTTTTCAAAAAGGGCGCGGGGCGCAAGATCTGGTCCAACGTCCAGGTGAACCTGCAGTACGAGAACGGTATCATTGGCCACCTCACCGGGAGCTACGACGCCGGCGGCAGCTATGGCCTGGAGACGCTCGAAGTCGTCGGCTCTGACGCGCGCTTTGTCATCCGCGACGCCTGCGAGCACCTAGAGTTCTACCCCCGCCGCTCCCGCGAGGTCGAGACCTATGCCTATCTCGGCGGGATGATGAGCTTTGGTGAGACCTTTGGCAGCCGCATCGGCAAGTGGGTCGATCAGAACATCGCCAAGGTCAAGCCCGAGGAGGTCGACGCCTCCGGCCAAGACGCTCTGCAAGTCCAAACCATCATCGAAGGCGTCATCCAATCCTGGCAGAACGACCAGATCGTCACGTTGGAATGATCGCGGTAGGGGCGAAGGATTGGCCGGCCGGACCGCCTCTGGCGTTCAATGCACCATCGCCAATCCTTCGCCCTCTCGGCTCTGGCAATTCGCGTGCTCGACAAGACAATGCTAATTTCGACCCTCGCAACCCAAAATTGGACAGGATGCACAGGATTGGAGGACCAAGAACCATATCCCTTCAGTCCTAATCCTGTCAATCCTGCTAATCCTGTCGAGATTTGACGTTGTCATAAAGAAAGGTAGCGATATGTTACGAGTCTGTGTCATCGGTCTGGGCCCCATCGGCAACCGCCACGCCATGATCTACAACGAGGACAAGCTGGCCAAGCTGGTGGGCGTCTGCGATATCCTGCACGACCGCGCGGACGCCGCCGCGGCCACCCACAACGCCCCCGCCTTTTACGACGTGGAAACCATGCTCCGCGAGCTCCAGCCTGACCTCGTCAGCGTGGCCACCGGCGGGTACGAGTACTCCAGCGACCACTACCTGCCCACCATGCAGGCCCTGGAGGCGGGCTGCCACGTCCTGGTGGAAAAGCCGATCTCCAACGAGATCAGTAAGGGCGAAGAGATGGTCGCCAAGGCCAGGGAGAAGGGCCTCTGCCTGGCCGTCGACCTCAACCACCGCTTCACCCCCGCCGCCCTCGTCGCCAAGCGCTGGGTGGACGAGGGGCGGCTGGGCCACCTCCTCTTCGTCAACATGAGCATGTGGATCAAGAACCCTACGGAGAGCGCCCCCTACTTTCAGATCAAGGCCCTCCACCCGCACACCGTGGACGTGATGCGCTACTTTTGCGGCGATGTCGAGGCCGTGCAGTGCTTTGTCACCAAGGCCCCCGGGCGCAAGATTTGGTCCACCGCTCATTTCAACATGGAATTCGTGAATGGTATGGTAGGCGGCCTCACGGGCTCCTACGACATCGAGCGCGGGCATCCCATGGAGCGCTGCGAGGTGGCCGGCACGGGTGGCCGCTTTGTGCTCGACGACATGTGGCACGAGGCCACCCTTTACCCGGCGGGCAACCTGGAGAAGACGGTCTACACCGATCCCTCGTTCGGTGGGTTTGGCGATTTCGTCGATACCTTCCGCTGGCGCATCCACAAATTCCTTCAGCAGGTTACCGACGAGGTCGACCCCGCAGAGATCGACGGCTCGGGCGCCGACGGCCTGGCCGCCCAGAAGGTCCTCGCCGCGGCC
>CAYQDH010000695.1:0-2477 GCA_964416075.1 uncultured Anaerolineales bacterium
GGAGGGAATAGGCAAAGCCCACCGCCGATAGGGCGGCGTAAAAGCTGCTGGAGAGGCAGTCGAGCGAGCCCACCAGAAAGGTGAGCAGGTTGGGCCCCCACGCTTCGCGCACATAGGTCACCCCGCCGCCCGTGACGGGGTACATGGTGGCCAGCTCGCAATAGTTCACCGCGATGCTATAGTTGAGGATGCCCGCGATGATTAGGGCTACCACGGCGGCGGGCCCCACGATGGCGGCGGCATGGCCGGTCAGCACGAAAATCTCGGCGGCGATGGTGCCTGCTGTGCCCAACATGACGAGCTGAGCGAGGTTGAGCTGTCTCTTGAGCTTGCGTTGCGACATAGGTGATTACACTCTGCAGCATCGAATCTGCTGCGGCTTGTTTCGCTGCCGCGGAGTACGCTACGACCGCGCGGCACGACTAGGCGGCACGACTAGGAATACGACCGGTGTTGCTCTTGTGTGGCGGGCACTGGGATAGAGATAACCGATGCCGCCCAGTCGGTAGCGAGTGCGCTCCAAGCAGGCGCGCGCGCCGGCATGGGCTCTACAGATCATCTCTCGATATCGGGGGACCGCCGAAAAACAAGAATGGACCAGACAGCGCTACGACGGCCGCAGCGCCATCTGGTCCACCTGGTTTGCGATCCTTTGCTCGTAAGCGAGCGTCGCGCTCATATCCGACCACGACAAGTGCGGATGAGGGCAAGCGTGCCGGGGCAAGTATGCCTGGGCAAGTGTGCCTGAGCGAATATGTCTGGGCATCGATGCCCGAAAGCAATTATAGGCTCAAGTGCGTGCGCATTACAAAAACGATATCAGCGCTTGAACTGCGGTAGGTAATCCGCGTGCACGGCGAGGAGCTCGTCCAGGCAACGCTCCGCCGCCTGCATGCTCTGCACCACGGGGTCGGCCAACATGGCCTGCAGGGCCAGGGCGCGCGAACCGGTGACCGCGGCGTCGACGACCAGGTCCTGCACATGGGCCTGGGTGTTGAGTAGGGCGGCGATCCCAGCGGGGAGCGCGCCCACCTGGACACCCTTGAGCCCATCGGCGCCCACCACGGCCGGGACCTCTACCACAGCCCAAGATGGCAGGTTGGCGATCAGCCCGTCGTTCAGGATGTTGACAGCCTCGATAAAGGCGTGGCGATTATCCACCTGTGAGAGGATGATGGGAAAGGCGAACTCTCCCGACGGCCTGAGCGTGGGATGTCCGGCCGCCATCTGACCCTCGGCCGAGCCGGCAGCGCCTTGGGGCAGGGGCGCGGTCAGGTCACCAGCGGCCACGCGGAGGATGTACTCCCATGAGCTGGCGCGATGCTGGTCGGCGGCAACGAAATCATAGCCCTCCAACCCGCACTCTTCCCAGGCGAAGGAGAGGTACTCGCCGATGTGGTCATCGGAGGGGTGTGGATAGAGGCCATAGAGGCGCATCATGCGGCGGCTGAGCGGGTAGTAGGTGGGATCATGGGTGGCGTCGGCAGCGCGCAAGAGGGGATACACGTCCTCTCCCGTGCTCTTACGGCGGATATCGAGGACCCAGACGAAATGGTTCAGCCCGGCAGCCACGGCCACCAGGTCGTCAGCGGGGAGGCCGGTGATGCGAGCGATAGAGTCGTAGGCCATGCCGATGCCGTGGCAGAGCCCGCAAAAGCGTACGCCCGTGTAGCGGCTGACGGCCAGGCAGAGGCGGCTCTCAGGGTTGGAAAAGTTCATGAGCAGGGCGCTGGGGCAAAGTTTTTCCATATCGCGGGCTATCCCCAGGACGATGGGGATGTTGCGCAGGGCATGGGATAGGCCGCCCGGGCCGCCATTTTCGCCCAATACCTGCTTGATGCCGTGCTTGAGCGGGATCTGAAAGTCGAGCTTCCAGAGGTCATCGCGCTTGACGGCGACGGAGGAGATGACGAATTCGGCCTCGGGCAGGGCGCGCGTGCGGTCGGGAGTGGCCTCGATGCGCAGCCCCGCGCCCAGGGCGTCGTTGAGGCGGCGGGCATAGGCGGCCATCACCTCCAGGCGTGGCGCATCGATATCGACCAGGACCAGGGTGCTGCCACGCAGCTCGGGGCTCAGCACGGCGTCGGCGATCATGCGTGGGCCGAACGAGGCGCTGGCGGCGCCGATGAGGACGATCTTGGTGGGACGCATACGATTACCTCCTGCGAATAGGTGATTTCGACGCAAAGGCCGAAAGGAAGAACCCCGGGTCGAGGTCAGGTTACCTCGTCTCATGGTCACGGCGGCAAGCACGGGCGACTTTTGCTCCAGTGGCTGCATCATACTCGTCGTTGGGATCAGGAGCAAGGTCGGCTGAGTAAGGAGGAGAGGCTTGGGTGGCTTGGGTGTCAGACTTGGCCTGGGCGTTTCGCCTGAGAGTCCGCGCATGGCTATGCGCGGACTCTCCTCAGTCCTAGTCTATCTCAAAGGCGTTTCGCATGATCGGCAGATAGAGCCACTGATAGGGGACATCCACC
>CAYQDH010000696.1:0-1056 GCA_964416075.1 uncultured Anaerolineales bacterium
AGGGATATCGGGGCTATGCAGGATGCCAGGATACGGAGATGGACGCCTGGCACCCACAGCAGAACCTGGAGGGACGGACCGATTTGCACCTGCGCGCTTGGGACACCAGGGATGCGCTGATCAAGTTCGACCTGCATTCGATCCCCCAGGAGACGCGCATTCGCAGCGCGCGGTTGGCGCTCTATGCGCTGCCGCCGGATCGTCCCCATTCCCTGGAGGTGCGCGCTTTTCGCGTCATCCGAACCTGGGATGTATCAGAGGCCACCTGGGAGTGGGCAGAGATGGGCGACGATCAGAACCCCGTATACTGGGATACGGCGGGGTGCAACCATACCGTCACCGACCGCTATGCAATGTCCGAAGAGAGCATTACCATCGACGAAACGGGCACATGGTACGAGCTCGATATCACCAATGCTGTAGAGGATTGGGTAACGAACCCTGCGCTAAACGAGGGACTGGTGTTCAAGGCTGACCCCGGGCCAAACACCGAATACGCTTTGGCTGCTTCGGAACACAACATTCAGCTTTGGCGGCCCAAGCTGGTGATCGAGTACACGCCGGCGCCGCTGCACTATGACTACTTCCTTCCTCGGGTATTTTGTTGTTTGCACGAGCCCAGCATCGAAGGTTGGACTATGGGGGGCGAACTGGGGACCTCGATCACCAACACTGTGGAGATAACGCGTGGACAAATCGATCCGCCGAGATCGGACTTGTACGATTTCAGACTGGTGCCAGAGGCGAAGCCTCTGTCCGATACTGCTTTCTTGTTGGGGGACCCCCTCAGGCATTGTTGCCAGTATGGTGGACTCGCGACAGGGAGGGCACATCTCACCATGCCGATCCTTGTGCAGGACACTAATTGTGGCGCCGCGCGCCAGATAACTGTTTCAGGGCTATTTCGCCTGCAGAGCTATGATGGTCCCGATTGCAATAGTGGGGTATGTACGGGCGATCTATTCGAGATCTCTGTTCGTGGGCACGATTCCGAGTTTGAGCAACAGATTCTAACTACGCATTTTGGCACGCCGGCACGCGAGACCTATGTGAAAG
>CAYQDH010000696.1:1066-2477 GCA_964416075.1 uncultured Anaerolineales bacterium
TTAGCTGGACAGGAAAAGTCAGTGAGCTTCCCTCGGCAATCGAGCTTTCTTTTGTTGTGTGGAACTCGGACGCGTTCTGGAACACTTGGGCATATGTCACTGATGTGCGGATCGACGCCACCTTTGACGAATAGGCAGGCGAAGACGGGCCATTTCAGCTCTCAGAACTTGCCGTCGCAATTCTGGTCCTTGCCATCGCGAGGAGGATCGGGAGCGCCCGGATGGGTCGCGGCATCGTTGTCGTTGCAGTCGGCCGGAGGCGAGAAGCCGTCGCCATCGCGATCGACTTTGCCGGGTCCTCCAGATGAGACGCGCCAGCCAAAGTGCCAGGTCTCGCTCTGGGGCGTGAGTTCAGTAATCACCCGTGAGCCCTGGGTATCCCCTTCTGAGACGTGAATGCGTACGATGTTCCAGGCATAGGGTCCTGCGAGCAGGTCACTATGACCGATCTCATAGTAGTCTTTGTTGCTCCAACCAATGGAGACGGGTACCTGCCCCTCGGGGGCCAGGCGTACATCGTAGACTTGGTTGGGCCCCAGCGGGCGCGCATCATCCCAGGCTAGCCTCACACTCCAGCCAGAGACCGATGCGCCATTCCCGGGCTCTAGCAGTCGAATCCCGCTGGCTACGGGGACGGGCGCCTTGGTGGGCTCGGGTCTCATTGTGGGCATCGGTGTCGGGACCGGCGATGACGTGACTGACGGTTGCCCAGTCTCAGTTGCTGCCGTTGTTCTGGTATGTACAGCGGATGGCGTCCAGGTAGGCGTGCGAGTAGAGGTCGGAGTATATGTCGATGTCGGCGTCACTGTTGGCGAGGGTGCGAGGGTCGGTTCCAAGATCACCAGACCTTCGCGCAGGGTGCTGACGGTCCCATCCTGCCACGTGCCCACTACGTCCCATTTCCCTGGGGCAAGGTTCCTGCTGCAGATACCCCGCAGCTGCTGTGGGGAGATGAAGCCAATCTCTCTCGCCTGTACGGTGATCGCTTCCAACTGGTGTTTGAGGACGATCTCCATATTGGGCTCGAATCCCTCGCCCCGCACCGTGAGCAGATGCTCGCCATAGGGTAAGAGCATGAGTTCCATGCTGTCGATACGACGCTCCTGTCCCGCGTCGATATAGAAGCCTCGCACCAGAGTTGCTGGGAGAGCCAAGCTCTTGCGCACCACAACGTTCCAGAACCCTCCTTGGGCAGCACCCAGATCGAAGCGCGCCTCGACGAGTTCCGGGCTGGTCCAGCGCACCTCCTGGGCTTGGATTGTACCGTACTCTGGGTGCTCGATGATCACGGTGCAACCGGGAGGCAAGTGTTGACCTTCCACCTTGACCCACACGTTCGCCTCTTTGCGCAGCCGATCGGGCGAGCATCGTCCGATCGTGGGTCGCGTGGCGTAGGCTGTAACTGCCACGA
>CAYQDH010000697.1:0-2471 GCA_964416075.1 uncultured Anaerolineales bacterium
AAAATGGGTCTCCTTCAGTTCGCGCACCACATAGCGAACGGCCTCCAGTTCAGAGGGGTCGACGGCATAAGACGCGTCCGGATCCGGTAGCTCATCAATCGTCATCGCAGATGTATCTGCCCGCAGCACAATGTTCCCGTTTTCGGGGTGATAGTGCACTTCTTGTCCCTGGTCATCCAACCATGCATAGGGACCAAGCATCTTCGGGCGATGGTACTCCCCATCCCGCGGCACCACCGGCACCCGTACATAGTCCCATTCCAGCGCGCGGGCCAGATCCACATGGGTAACGCCGTAATCGGCCGCGATTTCGGCACGGCGGCCATCCCACAAGGCCTGGAGTTCCTTCCAGCGTGCATTGTACAGGGTAGGTCGGCCAAGGATGCTCTCGACAAGTTCGTAATCTACGGCGTTTTCACCCGTTGGCACTCGGTCCGCTTCGCTGTGGTGGAGCGCCGCCAGCATGCGTTCTCTTGGTTTCATTTTCTACTCCTCACGGAAGCAGAGTTCTATGCAGGACGCCCTGGCTAGAGGGGATGCCCTGCACTCTATCTATCAGCCGTCCTTGGTCCCAAGTAAGGTGACGCACAGGCCCACTTTGACACAAGAGGCGCCTCAGAACAGCAGCAAAGTGGACCGCATCCCCAGTAGTGCAGAAAAGAACTCGCCCTCGGCGAGAGCCTGTAAAGAGCAGACCCTTCTGGTTGAGCACGTTCTCAGTCTGGCGCGCGATGGCCTCGCTTGGCTCCACCAGGACCATCTTGGTGCCGATCATCTCCCGCAGAGCGGGTATCAAGAATGCATAGTGGGTGCAGCCCAAGACCAGGGTATCGGCGCCCGCTGCCATCAACGGGTCCACCCAATCTCGAAGCATGCGCACTGTCGTGGGGCCGTTCAAATCACCCGCTTCCACCTGTTCCGCCAGCCCAGGACACGGTTGGGAAACCACCTTGACGCCAAACGCATAGTGGTCAACAACCTCCTTGTACAACTGACCATTCAAGGTCGTGGCCGTTCCCAAGACCCCAACAACGCCCGTGTGGGTCTGCTGTGCCGCGGGCTTGACTGCAGGAACGATGCCCACAAAAGGGACCTGAGGAAAAGATCGACGTAGAGAAGTCAGGGCAACTGCTGAGGCAGTGTTGCAGGCTACCACAATAAGCCTTGCTCCACATGAGATGAGGTAACGGCTGATGCCTTCGCTGTATGCGAGAATCTCCTCTGGAGATCGCGACCCGTAAGGGCAGTTGGCCGTGTCTGCAATGTACATCAGGTCCTGCGAGGGCAACCGTGCGGTCAAGGCCCGCATGACCGAGAGCCCCCCCACTCCCGAATCAAAAACCCCCACGAGGACCGATCTGCTACTCGGCACATCCGCTTGCTTCATCGTACACCTCTCTTCTTTGACAGGTGTTGGCTCGTTGGCGACAGGCGCCAACAAAGCCACGAAATAGCCGCTCCATTGCGGCATCGTCCGGCACCATACATTCCGGATGCCACTGCACCCCCAGAGTAAAGCAGGATTGTGAAGCAGCCTCGATCCCTTCGATAACTCCATCAGGTGCGTGCGCGGTAGCAACGAAGCTCGGCGCCGGCTGCTCCACCGCCTGATGATGGTAGCTATTCACGCCATAGACTCCAGCACTGGCCAGAGACCTTGCGTCGTTGGTGTGACTTGCTTCGGAGAGGATGGCTGCGAGAAGCGAAGCGGGTTTCACATCCACGAGATGCTGTATATGGTCTCGCGGGAGGCTCGGATCAGCTGCGTGCATGAGTGCAGAGGGCACCTGGCTGGGTATGTCCTGGACGAGCGTGCCTCCCGCAGCAACATTGAGCAGCTGAATGCCACGGCAAATACCTAACAACGGCAGACCCTCGCTCAACGCCCAACGGGTGAGAGTGATCTCGAGGCCGTCTCGCACCGTATCAACCTGCCGCAGATGCGCGGCATCAGGATTTCCATAGTGCTCGCCCGCCACGTCACCGCCACCGGCAAGAAGCAAGCCATCGAGCAGGCGGTAGCTGGTTCTAAGCAAGTCAATCCTCAACGGCGGTATCAGAATCGGTACACCCCCCGCCGATGCAATAGCATCACAGTAGATCCGACGCATTGCATAGTCCGCCATCTCGTGCCCAGATCGAAAGGCCGGTATACCAATTACAGGACTCCGCACACCGAAACCCCCTGATACAATCAAGATCACTATAAGTAGCGACGGTGCCAGTATTATACAGCTATCGACAGGTTGAGCAACCACCCGGTATGCCGACCAAGCGGGCACAAGTCCCCTGTTTGCACCGCCGCCCAGACAAGTCCGCTTAAGCCCTCATACGATGATAGATAGAACGTGGCCAAACTTCGTCAAGGCACCATCTAGTGGCCCAGCGGGTTCTCGGATGGTTCTAGAGGGGATGAGCGACGCTCCCGCGAAGACCGTCGCAGCTCTGGATGCCAGGCGACGGGAGGCCTG
>CAYQDH010000698.1:0-2466 GCA_964416075.1 uncultured Anaerolineales bacterium
GCTCGCGGGCGATGTTCAGGGCGGTGAGGGGGTGGTCGCCGGTGATCATCACCGGGCGGATGCCGGCGGTGCGGCACTCGGCCACGGCGGCGCGCACTTCGGCGCGCGGGGGGTCGATCATGCCGATGAGGCCGACAAAGATGGCGTCGGCCTCCAGCGCCTCCTCCTCCATGTTCTCAGGGGGCGCATCCATCGGGCGCATGGTCACGCCGAGGACGCGCATCCCGCTCTGAGCCAGGCTGTCGTTGGCCGACTCGATACGCTCGCGCCACTGGGCGTTCAGCGGCTCGATGGCGCCCTCGTTCCACACCCGCGTGCTGATGGTGAGCAGGCTGTCCACGGCCCCCTTGCTGAAGGCGACGTAGGGGCTGTCGAGCAGGTGCTGAGGGAGGTAGCAGGTCTCCTCCTCCGCCACTTTCGCCGCGACATCCCGCAGGACGCGATGCACGGTGGTCATGCGCTTGCGCTCCGAGGTAAAGGGCGCCTCGGCGACGCGGGGCAGGATTTTGTCCATGCGGCTCTTCCACATCCCCAGCCGGGCAGCGGCCACCACCATCGCCCCCTCGGTGGGGTCGCCCAGCGCGTAATAGCCGGGCCGGTTGTCATCACGCGGCTGGAGCGTAGCGTCGTTGGCCAGGGCGCCGCCCCCGAGCAGCAATGCGATGTTGGGGTCCGGCTCGGTGAGGGGTTTGTCCTCGGGGGAGAGGATGGGGCCAGTGCGCTCCAGGCGCTGGGTGAGGTCCAGCCGAGCGCCGGCCACGTCGAGGACGGTGACGGTCATGCGGTTCTCGGTGAGAGTGCCGGTCTTGTCGGAGCAGATGGTCGTCACCGAGCCGAGGGTCTCGACGGCGGGGAGCTTGCGGATGAGCGCCTGGCGGCGGACCATGCGCTGGGCGCCGAGGGCGAGGGCGATGGTGACGACGGCGGGCAGGCCCTCAGGGACGGCGGCCACGGCCAGGGAGACGGCGGTGAGGAACATCTCCTCGACGGCGCCGCCGCGCCAGACGCCGACGACAAAGACGATGGCCACCAGGATGGCAGCGCCGATTGCCAGCCACTTGCCGAGCTCGGCCATCTTGCGCTGCAGCGGCGTGCGCTCCTGCGACACCTCCTGCAGCATGTGGGCGATGTTGCCGAGCTGCGTGTTCATGCCCGTCTCGACGACGGCAGCGGCGCCGCGGCCATAGACCACGGCGGTGCCCATGAAGACCATGTTGCGCCGGTCGCCCAGGGGCACCGTGTCGCCCTCGATGGCCCGCTCCACCTTGTCCACGGGCACCGACTCGCCGGTGAGGGCGGCCTCCTCAGCGCGGAGGTTGGCCGACTCGATAACGCGGGCGTCGGCGGGCACGCGGGAGCCTGCCTCGAGCAGGACGACGTCGCCGGGCACGAGGCGGGTGGCGTCGATCTCGCGCACCTGGCCGTCACGGCGTACGCGGACGGTGGGGACGGAGAGCTGTTTGAGCGCCGCCATGGCGCGCTCGGCGCGGTACTCCTGGGTGAAGCCCAAGACAGCGTTGAGGACGACGATGATCAGGATCATGATCGCGTCGGTCGTCTCGCCGATGAAAAAAGAGAGCACCGCCGCGACGATCAGCACAATGACCATGATCTCGGTGAACTGTCCCAGAAAGACAGATAGCGGGCTGCGCAGGCCGCGCTCCTCCAGTTCGTTGGGGCCGTACTGCTCCAGCCGCCGAGCGGCCTCGTCGGCGTCGAGTCCGTCAGCTGACGTCTCTAGCTCGCTGAGAACGCGATCGCGCTCCAATGTGTGCCATAAAGCCATCCGAGGTCTCCTTTACATCCGTCGTCGTGCCGGGCCAGGTTCCCCGTGGTCCGGATATGTACCTACGCCAGGTCTATCTGTTAGCACGGACTATGCATACGGAAACGTCTTGAACAGCGTCAAAGAAGGGAGGGCGCACGGCCAGACGTGCTTGGTCAAGCAGAACGCCCCAGGCTTAGGCCCAGGGCGTTGTAGCGCCACCACCTTCTGCCTCTTTCACTGCCGGGGAGTTAGCTGCCGGGCGGGCTGAAAGATGCCCTCTTGCCACCTTGGCCAGTACACCCCTCAAATGGGGGCCCTCCGCTCCTTGATGGGATTGGGCACGCAGATCCAAGTTGTGGTCCGTGCAGATTCTCCACTGCATGCACATACAATGAACTTTATCATAAACCGGGAAACGGGCACTGTCAAGTTGCCGCATTGCCTCACTCCAGGGCTGCGCCAAAGTCGGTCAGGGCGTCCACGCAACTGCAAATACCAGGGGTTTGCTCCAGTGCGCGGAGATCCTTCACTTCGTTCAGGATGACAAGTGCGCACCGCCCTGCGCACTTGCTTCGGGGCGGCGGCCGAATCCTACTCGAACACCTTGTGCCAGGCCTGCCTGGCGATGAAGAAGATCTTTAGATGCTGAACGACGCCCCGGTCAGCGGCAACTCCATGGCCAGGTCGATGGTCCGGCG
>CAYQDH010000699.1:0-2463 GCA_964416075.1 uncultured Anaerolineales bacterium
GAGATGGAGCAACTCCCCGCCGCCGCCCACAATGGCGTGGCGGCCATGGTCTACAGCCCCCTGGCGGGCGGCGTGCTCACGGGCAAGTATCGCCCCGAGCAAACCCGGCCCCCCGAGGGCTCGCGAGCGGAACACTGGACCAGGCAGGGGGGCCGGCCGAGCTCCTCGCCACAGATGGCTCCCCGCTACCTGGCCGCCGCGGCCAAGCTGGCAGAGGTGGCCGAGGCGCGCGGCCAGACGGCCGCCCAGCTGGTCCTAGCATGGACCATGGCGCACCCGGCGATCACCGCCGCGGTGATGGGCGCCAGCAGCATCGCGCAGTTGGAATCGAACCTGCCCGCGTTCGACATCGAGATGACGCCTGAGCAGCGACAGGAGCTGACGCAGATCGTCGTCGATGCAGAGGCCTAGTCATGGGGCCAGGGGCACGGCCTCGCTGGAGCAGGAACTGGACCTGGCCATGTTGGCGCGCTACGATGCAGCCGACATCTCGGCGCCCGATTTCTCCTACAGCGTGGTCAGTCCCCTGGCGGCCTGGCGCATCTATGAAGTGGCTAGCCACGTGGGCATGGGGTTGACCATGCACAGCGCCTATGACTCTGGCCCAGTTCCGGGCCGAGCGGGGGTGGATTCACGAGCGCAACGGATGGCACTACCGGTTCGTGTCCCATATTTCAAGGGGAGCCGAGGATGAAAAAGAACGTCATCGTGATCATGAACGACAGCCTGAGGCGGGACCACGTCAACGCTTACGGCGTGCCCGCGCCCTGGCCGCGGCCGGGCCACGAGGGCCAGCCGTTCATCAGGACGCCCAGCCTGGACCACCTGGCGGCGCAGGCGATGCTCTTCGATCGGGCCTACATCGCCTCCTACCCCACCATCCCCAACCGCGCGGACCTCTACACCGGCCGGTACGGCTTTTGCTATCGCGGCTGGCAGCCGCTGGAGCCGGGCGACGTGATCTTGCCTGAGATCATCAAGCGGCAGGGTTACACCAGCGCGCTCTTTTTCGACACGCCGCCCCTGGGCTCTAACGAGTACAATTACATGCGCGGGTTCGATGCCTGGGAATGGATCCGCGGGCAACTGGGCGACCGCTGGATCACTGACCCGCGCGTGCCCACGCCCGTCCCCGCGGACAAGCACAAGGTGCGACGCATCGATGGCACGCAGCAATACCTGCGCAACCAAGCGCACCGGCGCTACGAAAAGGACTATATCGCGCCGCGCACCATCTCTCGCGCCATCGAGTGGCTGGAAGAGAATTACACGCGGGATGGCTTTCTCTTGTGGGTGGACACCTGGGACCCTCACGAGCCATTCGACCCCCCGCCGCACTATTTGGCGTGGTACGACGAGCCGAACTACCGGGGACAGCACATCATCTTTCCCCAGTATGGCCACTGCGACTATATGACGCCCGAGGAGCTGAACCACGTGCGGGCGCTCTATGCCGGCGAGGTGAGCATGGTGGACACCTGGGACGGCTACCTGCTGGACACCGTGGAGCGTCTGGGGTTGCTCGACCATACCCTGATCATCCAGATGGCCGACCACGGGCACCTGTTCGGCGATCACGGCTTGCAGGGCAAGCCAGGGGGGCAACTGGGCAGGCTCTACGAGCCGACCACGCGCATCCCGCTGCTCATCCGGCACCCCGATGGCCTAGGGGCGGGGCAACGCGTGCAACCTCTGGTGCAGCCGCCCGATCTATTGCCCACCATCCTGGAATTCCTCGGCGTGCCGGCGCCGCACACCGTGCAGGGCAAGTCAATCTGGCCGCTGTTGCGAGGAGAGGCCGAGCGCATCCACGACTATGCGTTTTCAGGCCGCTATCCTTTGGGCGACATGTACAGCTACACGGCGATGATCTTCGACGGGTGGGCGGGGCCCGACCGCGTGGCCAGCCCGCTGACCGTGATGGACGAGACATGGGCCTATATCTGCCCGCCCGAGTCGTGGCCCGCGGAGCTGTACAACCTGCGCGAGGACCCCGACCAGCTGCACAATGTGGCTGAGGGCTACCCCGAGGTGGCCTGGCGTATGCGCCAGGCATTGCTGGATTTCTTGCGCGAGATGGGCGCGCCGCTGGAGCGCATTCGCAAGTTTCAGGAGCACTGATATGGACCCGGAAATGACCGTTTACCTGATCCGCGACCGCACGGGGCGGCTGATCGTGCTCCCCACACGGCGTGAAGCGGAAGAGTTCGCGATCCCGGAGGCGCCGGTGCCGGGGATCGAGGAGCGCCCCTTTGGCTGGGTGCTGGCGAACCACCCTCGGGCGTTGGTGCGCATCTTTTACCAGTATTACTGGGCGGAGGAGCTGGCCGAGCCGGTGGGGTCCTGAGGCCGAGGTGCTGAGATAAGGGCTTTGCCAAAGTCCGAGTGGCCGCAGAATTGAGAGCAAACGGATGGCCTCTACTATAGTAAACGGAGATCCTTCACTACGTTCAGGATGACGGA
>CAYQDH010000700.1:0-2455 GCA_964416075.1 uncultured Anaerolineales bacterium
TGACGATGCCTGGCAGGTCACCCTGGAGATGCCAGAGGGGCAGCCATACGACCATAGCTATCTGCTCGATGGTCGCGAGATGTGCAACGAATGGACCCAGCCTCAGAGCTGGCCCGAAGGCGCGAACCGAGGCTAGTCTCGCCGGGTTTCTCGTTTAGCCGGGGACCTTGGGCCCCCGGCACAGCGATGCTATCCAACACGGGCTCATCGGGCTGCCAGAGCAGCCGCACGCGTCAGCACGAAACGGTCCTCGTGGGGGCGATAGTACCCCTTGACAAAGCGGCGCTCGGTATAGCCCCATTTCTCATACAGCCGGATGCCCGCTTCGTTGATCGGATCCACCGTCAGGAACGACTCGGCGCCCAGGCGATCAAGCTCCGCCAGGAGCGCCTCGAACAGCCTCGTGCCAACCTGCTGGCCGCGCAGGGCCTCTATGACAAAGGCCTTGTGTACACAAAAGAGGCTCTTGTGGTCACTAGAGAGGCTCCTATCCTCGTGATCCGCACCCGGAAGACAGGGGAAGGCGACGATGGCGCCCACGATCTCTCCCTCGCGCACGGCGCAGTAGACCAGGCCATGCTCCACCCACAGGCGCCACACGTGCTCGCCATCGGGGATGAACTCGGCGTTGCGGTTGCGCGACCAGGCCGTGCGGTCCAGCGCGGCGATCGGCATAAAGTCGGTCACAGTGGCGCGGCGAATTTCCATGCGCATCCTCCCGTCGTAAGCGTGGGGAACATGATACGTGAGATTGTGCAGAAGGCAATCAGAGGAGCAATACGATGGGCGCGCTCAAGCGTTGGATTGTTGCTCATCCGTTGTGGGCGTTTTTCATCATCGCCTTTGTCCTGACGTGGCTCGCCGTGTTGCCGCTGGTTCTATCCAGGCGAGGGGGCGGCGTCTCATCCTCCGACCTGCCCGTGGCGCCCTTTCAGATCCTGGGCGCGTTGGCTGGCCCCACGCTGGGGGCCTTGATCGTCACCGCCGTCACCTCCGGCGGGGCGGGCGTGCGCCGGTTGCTGGCCCGCTGTATTCAGTGGCGCGTGGGTATCGGTTGGTATCTCTTGCTGTTCTTCGGGCCGCCCGTGATCCTCACCCTGGGAGCGATGCTGTTCCTGGGCCTGTCCATACTGAGCGCCTTTGTACGCAATTTGCCGCTGCTCTTTGCGTTTTACCTGCCGACCCTGCTGGCAGGGATCATCTTTGGCCCGCTATGGGAGGAACCTGGCTGGCGCGGATTCGCGCTGCCGCGATTACAAGCGGGGCATGGGCCGCTGCTGGGGACGCTCATCCTGGGCCTGCTGTGGGGCCTGTGGCACCTGCCTGGCTTTTTCGGCGGCTGGCTGCCCTTGACTATTTCGGGGTTCCTGGCTGTGATGGTGGGGGCGGTGGCAGGCTCGTTCGTCTTCACCTGGATGTACAACCATACGCGGGGCAGCGTGCTGATGATGATCTTGCTGCACTCAGCGCTCAATGCGGCCTCCGCGATGGGCGGCCGGATACTGCCAACCGAGATGAGCGAGCCAGTGCGCGCCCTGGTGTACAGCGGCTGGATCCCTGCGGTGACCTACACCATCGTGGCGCTGTTGCTTATCGTCTCGACCAGGGGGACCCTGGGATACAAGCCTGCACAGGCTAGCTGAGCCCCAGCTTGGCCCTGATGCGCTGCTCTTGCTGTTCTCCGGCGTATTTGACCCACTCAGCGGGCACCAGGCCCATCAGCCGGCGGCGGTCGTCGTCGTTGATGTCCTGTCTGACCACGGTGCCCGGCACGCCCTCCACCATGCAGTTCTCGGGGATGACCGTGTCATAACGCAGCGCGGTGCCGTTGCAGATGAGCGCGCCCTTGCCGATGCGGCAGTTATAGTCGAGGCAGGCGTTCAGGCCCACCACCACATCGTCGGCCAGCTGGCAGCCGTGCATCGTGGCGCCGTGGTTGAGCCAGCAGCGGTCGCCGATGATCGAACGGTCGGGCGCCTCCGAGGTGACGCCGCCCAGGTGTTGGCCGGGACGCCCGCCCTCGATGTTAACCAAGTCGTAGATGTGCACCCAGTTGCCGATGCTGTGGCGCCCGCGGATGGCCACGTTGCACTCGATGATGCAGTGGTGGCCGATGCTCACATGGCCCACGATGACAGTGCCAGCGCCCACCCGGGTAAAGGCGCCGATCGTCACATTGCCCTCCAGGATGACGGAGGGATGGACCTGCGCGGTGCTGTCGATCTGGATATTGCCTTCCTGTGACATAGGTGATGTCTCCCTACCTTTTTTCTATGCCCCACCTACGTTCACTATAGCATAGGCCCCTCGTGGTGGCAATCCCCCGTGCGGCGCTCCCCCGTACGGCAATTTGCCCAAATTGCCGGCCCCGGTACACATCATGGGTAGTCCCCCATGGCGCGGGGCGCCAACAGGGAGCGAATGACGTTCCCGTACGGCAATTTGCCCAAATTGC
>CAYQDH010000701.1:0-2443 GCA_964416075.1 uncultured Anaerolineales bacterium
ATCCTGGCCAAGGAGCTCGGGGTGGGACGGGTACTCGTCGATGACCGCGCGGGGAGAGCCAGGGCGCAGCAGTTGGGCCTGATGGTGACCGGTACTGTGGGTTTGTTGATGCTCGCCAAAAGGCTCGACTCCAGTATCGATCTACGGCGGGATCTGGATACCCTAGTCGAGTGCAACTTTCGCATCTCTCCCGCGCTGTATGATAGGATCACGGGCACAGTGCGATAAATCCCCCGCGCGCTACCCCGCCATGGGGCGTCAGCCGCGAGGGCCCCAGTCGTAGTAACGCTCGCCATGGACCATCACGTAATGGTTTTTCGGCAGGTCGTCGATATCCGCCACGCCGGTGAAAAAGGGACTGCTGCCCTGCTCAAACGCAGGGATCAGCTCCGTCGCACGCGCCGTGATGGCTAGCGGGGCACGATCGGCGTCCAATAGCTCGCGCAGGCCTCTTTGGTAGCGCAAGATAGGCGCCCACCTCTCGGCGATGCCGGGTTTGAGCAGGCGACGACCCCCTGGGCCAGCGGCGCCGTACCTGGAGCTATCCAGCATGCGGCGGGCGTGGACGAGGATCACCGCCGCGGCGAGAGCGGCCGGATCGGGCTCCCCGCCCGGCGCGGCGCCGGCCAGCCTGACGGCCTCGTCGAGGCCCTCGGGGAGGCGAAATAGCGCGGGCGTCCACTGCGCCAGGTCGGCCGCCAAGCCGACCACATTCACATCGCTGCTGGCCGCGCGAGCGCCCCGAGCGACCCCCACCTCAGCGCCCATCGCCCGCTCCATGAAGGCCTGGAGCTGCGCATCCAGGACATGGGCTCGGTATGGATCATGCTCGGAGACATACACGACGGCGTTGAGCGCCCCCGTATCCTTGCGAATCGCCGCAGTGATGTTCGCTCCTTCACCGCCAAAGTAGCGCCCCGCGCGGGGATGCTCGGCAAGGTAGGATTTCACGCTGTCATCGAGATAGCGCCACATCCACTGCAGCATGCCTCCGTCGGCGAAACCGGCGCCCCAGGTGAATACCCGGCTGTCCGACGTATCGATGGCCGAGGTCCAGCCCTCCATAGCCGCCAACCGCAAGAAGACCGTGCAAGCCTGAGCCTTGAGCGAGTCGCCCTCACGCCTGTAGCGCGCGGCGGCCACGGTAACACGCTCGATGGTATCCGCCTTGGAGCCAGCGCCATCGTAGGTGTACCCCGCTCCCTGGCGGCGGCCTGGGAATGGGCCCTCATGCTCCGCCGCTTCCCGTGCTCCCGCCGCAGGGACGCTCGGCTTGGCAGGCCTGGGCCGGCGAACGGCCCCCCGTCGTGGCTTCGCGGGCGGTCGCGGGGCGATCGCTCCTAGCCCACCCCCCGCCGAGCCCAGCTGCTCGCGGGTCAGCAGAGGGCTGGTGGAGGTGCCCCAAAAGATCCAGGCCGCTCCACGCTCATAGCCGGGCGCTTGCCACCACTGGCTGGGGTGGGGCCGGTATTGAAAGTTGGTGGCCCCGGCTTGAGATTGCAGGGGCCTGGTCACATTGCCGCTCGCGTCGCGCACCGCCTGGTTCTGGTCCGTCTCCGACAGGACGATGTTGACGTGGCCGGATTCCGACTTTTTGATGCGGGCGGAAAGGAGGACCACCAGCTGGCCAGCGTTGGCCGCCGCTTGGGCGGCGGTGATGTCGGTCTCCCGCGCCCAGCCATACTCCGGCCCAAAGGTATACATCCAATCGGTGAGCATGTTGGCGTTCAGCTCGCGCACCGTCTCCGCGTAGACGGGCTGCACCGACTCGCCGTTCCTCAGCCGGGCGATGGCCTGGTCCATCCACCAGACGCGGGGCAGATAGCCGCCCAGGGCGGTCACCACGTCGTAAGCATAGATGTTGCAGAACGTCTTCCCGGGCTCCGCCAGGTAACGCGGCGAGCGCTCCACCCTTAGAGTATCCACGATGGCGTATTGGTTGGCCCTGGCCAGGTTGGCGCGCAACTGGGTGGCCTGGTCGAACTGCCCTGCCGCATCGGCCTCTTGAATGCGCTGGAGCGCGTCCGCCTGGGTCGTCGGCTGGCCAAAGAGGTTCCGCAGGTGTATCTCGAGGTTCTGCATAAAGGCCTGCCGCAAGGTGGCGGTTTGGCTGATCTCGCTATGAACGGCTTCCCACTGGAGCATGTTGGCTCGGCCACTGGTCCTTGGACGCAGGTGCGCCCGCGGTAAGAGGTTGGTCTGCGACATGGTTCGTGCCGCCTTTCATGAACTACTGAGGGTCTGGCAAGCCCGCACGGCGACAATTCGCCGTGCTACCCAACGACGCCGGACCATTCCGGCTGGACAACCAGAGCCCGCCTGGCCGCCTGAGAGTATTGTAGAGAGAAGATGATCGCACATCAAGCGAGAGCGGCGCGGGGCGCCAACAGGGCTCGGATGACAGTCCTGTAGCGCAAGTTTTTCCTAACTTGCGGCCCATGTC
>CAYQDH010000702.1:0-1541 GCA_964416075.1 uncultured Anaerolineales bacterium
ACATCCGTTGTATCCTCAGGAGCACCGCCGCTATATGGTGCAGGCCATCCGCTACGTCACGCGGGCGCTCATCTCCTCGGGCCATGGCTGGATGGATGCCGAGCCCGAGATCGCCTGGCTCGAGCCCGACCTCTATGTCGTGAACGAGGATGGCGACAAGCCGGAGAAGCGCGAGTTCTGCCGCGCGCGCGGCATCGAATACGTCGTGCTCAGGCGCCTGCCCAAAGAGGGTCTGCCCGCCCGACGCAGCACCGACTTACGAGGGTTCTAGGAGGTATTCTGCCATGACCTATGACGCTTCAACGATCTCTACAGCTCAAGCCCATCTGCTTGCGCATCGCGAGCGCTATGTGAGCGAGTTGCAGCAGTTCGTATCCATCCCCAGCATCGGGGCCCTGCCGGAGCACGCGGGCGACGTGCAGCGCGCCGCCGATTGGGTGGTGGCGCGCATGGCCGCCGCGGGCCTGGAAGGGGCGAGGGTCATGCCCACCGCCGGCCACCCCGCTGCCTACGCCGAGTGGCTCCACGCCGCCGGTCAGCCCACCGTGCTCATCTATGGCCATTTCGATGTGCAGCCTGTCGACCCCCTGGAGCTGTGGACCACTCCTCCCTTCGAGCCTTCTATCCGCGAGGGGCGCCTCTATGGGCGAGGCGCCGCCGACGATAAAGGGAACATGCTGGCGCCGATCCTGGCCATCGAGGCCGTACTACAGACCGTGGGGGAGCTGCCTCTCAATATCAAGTGCTTCTTCGAGGGACAAGAGGAGATCGGCAGCCCACAGACCCCCGACCTGGTCGCGGCTAATCGCGACCTCTTGGCGTGCGACCTGGTGCTCAACGCCGACGGCGGGCAGTTGAGCGAAACTGAGCCGGCCCTGCTCGTGGGCCTGCGCGGCATCTGCGGCATGGAGATCGACATCCACGGCCCAGCTACCGACCTGCACTCCGGTCTCTACGGCGGCGCCGTGCAGAACCCTCTCCACGCTCTGGCGGAGCTCATCGCCTCGATGCACACGCCTGATGGGCGGGTCGCTGTGCCGGGCTTTTACGACGACGTGGAGACCCTTACCGCTGCAGAGCGAGCGCAGATAGCGGCAGTTCCTCTGGACGAGGCTGTTTACAAGGCATCGATCGGCGTGAGCGAGCTCTATGGCGAGGCGGGCTATAGCACCCTCGAGCGCGAGTGGGTGCGGCCCACCCTCGAAGTGAACGGTATGTGGGGCGGCTTCCAGGGCGAGGGCACCAAGACGGTCTTGCCCCGCGAGGCGCATGCCAAGATCACCTGTCGCTTGGTGCCGCACCAGGAGCCCGCCAGGATACTCGACCTGCTGCAGGCTCACGTTCTCGAGCATGCTCCTCGTGGCGTGCGCGTTTCCGCGCACTCGTCGCCCGCCATGGCTCGCCCCTATCTCGTGCCTGCCGACCATCCCGGCAACCAGGCGGCGAGAGCTGTGCTGGCCGAGCTGTATGGCCGGGAGCCGTACCATGTGCGCATGGGCGGGAGCGTGCCCATCTGCGAGGTCTTTCAGCGCTACCTGGGC
>CAYQDH010000702.1:1551-2443 GCA_964416075.1 uncultured Anaerolineales bacterium
AACCGAAGTAGCTTTAAAAGTATGCAAATTCATAATTCCTCCTCAAGCTTTGCTTACCGGTATGTCTCGTCCCCTTAAATAAGCGCAGGGCGGCTTTTTAATAATGATCATCAGCTTTGGCTTTTCCCTGGACGACGAGCAATTCCACGCCCCCAACGAGTTCTTTCGCCTGTCCAGCTTTCACCGCGCCCAGGAGGCCTACGTCCGTATCCTGTACAAAATAGCGGAGGTCGGATTATAGCTCACTCATTCACGACAATAGCCAGACCTTGGCGACTTGGTAAGCTCCCATGATCGAGGCCGTTATCTTTGACCTGGATGGCTTGCTCTCCGATACGGAGACGCTGCATATGCGTGCCTATCAGCAGGTCTTGCGCCAGTACGGGGTGCTGGTCTCTGATGATGACTATGCCCGGCACTGGATTCGCGACGGGCTGGGGATCGCAGACTATGTGGCGATGCACGACCTGGACATCGATCCTGCTGCCGTTCGCGAGCTCAAAGCCGCGGCCTATGATCGCCTGCTGACCACGTCGCTGCGGGCCATGCCGGGCGCCTGCGAGCTGGTGCAGCGCCTGCGCGGGCGGGTGCGCCTGGCGCTGGCCTCCTCCTCCTACCGCGCCAACGTCGAACGGATCGTGCAGGCGCTCGGCCTGTTTAGCTGCTTTGAGGCCGTCGCCGCCAACGAGGATGTAGCGCATGTAAAGCCCGCGCCAGACATATTCCTGTACGTCGCCCGTCGGCTAGGCGTATCGCCCTCCGCCTGCCTGGTGCTCGAGGACGCCGAAAAGGGGATCGTCGCCGCCGCGCGGGCAGGGATGCGGAGCATCGCCGTACCCAACCGCTACACCCTCGATAACGACTTTTCCCAGGCCACCTGGGTCGTTGCCTC
>CAYQDH010000703.1:0-2441 GCA_964416075.1 uncultured Anaerolineales bacterium
CGGCGCACGAACACCCCGAGCTCTACCCGGACCTGATCGTGCGCGTCACGGGGTTCAGCGCGTATTGGTCCAGCCTGAGCCCGGCGTTGCGCAAGATTGTGTTGGAGCGCGTGATCTCGGAAGGTAGCCAAGCGTTCTAGCACCAGGGGATACTAGACAGGATTAACAGGATTGACAGGATTTACTAGTTTTTTCTATGCTGGTTGCAGGACGAGAAGTACGTGCCTGTGGGGCATGTGCATGGGGATCCCATCGTGCGACCAGTGTAGGTGTGGGATGAGCTTGGCGCGACAGGTTGGTTGACAGGGTCATACCGCGTCCTACAATGGTCGTCATGGCTTGGTCGGGTGTTGGCAGGATTGGGTCATGGATGCGGGAGGAACGATGGCAAGAGGAGGGATGATCACCCAATCGCCTGATACCTCGCCGGAAGCGGAGAGGGTACAGATCGAGATTATTCGACGGATGCCCTCGTGGAAGCGGTTGCAGACAATGGATAGCCTGATCAGCGCCACGCGTGCGCTGGTGCTTCAAGGCCTGGCCCGGCGCTATCCTGATGAGTCCCCAGAGAAGCTGCGACGCCGCCTAGTGGAGATGCTCTATGGTGCTGACCTGGCTGAAAAGGCCTATGGCCCCCGGCAGGAGTAAAGTGGTCCTATGCCCGTAACCGTCATCGACGTCGTCTTGCTCGTGACCGAGTCCTTGGAGAGACTGGGAGTTTCCTATGTGTTAGTAGGCTCGTTCGCCAGTACCAGTTATGGCGTTTATCGCACCACCGCGGATGCCGATATCTTGGCTGATCTGCGCCTGGAACACGCCCAGCCGTTGGCCCAGGCTTTGCAGGAGGATTTCTACGTGGATGTAGAATCCATTCGTGAGGCGGTGCAGCGACGGAGAAGCTTCAACGTGATCCACCTGGAACTGGGATTCAAGGTGGACATTTTTGTGCCCAAAGCGCGCCCGTTCGATCGTCAACAACTTGGACGCCGGGTTTTGCAGCCGATCGGCGCTCAGGATGAACGAATCGCCTATTTCGCCTCCGCCGAGGATACCATCCTGGCCAAATTGGAGTGGTACCGGCGAGGGGGCGAGGTTTCGGAGCGCCAGTGGCTGGATGTGCTGGGCATGCTCAAGGTACAGGGGCGAGCACTGGATCTGGCCTACATGCACGAGTGGGCGCAGAATCTCGGTGTGACCGATCTGCTGGACTGTGCGCTGGAACAAGCCGGGTTCAGTGCGTAGGAAACCTCAAGGAGATGTGACGATGGACGGACAAACAACGTTTTTCGTATCCCCCAACGGCAACGACGCCTGGTCGGGGAAGCTGGCCGAGCCCAATGCGCAGGGCAGCGATGGCCCGTTCGCCACACCGGCGCGTGCCCGCGACGCCATCCGGTCGATGAACCCGGACGAGCGCGTGGCGCACCCCATCGAGGTGTTGCTGCGCGGCGGGACGTACTACCTCACCGAGCCACTGACCTTCGAGCCGCAGGATAGCGGCGCCTTTGCCTCGCCCATCACCTACGCCTCCTATCCGGGCGAGATGGCCCTGATCAGCGGCGGCCGGCGCATCGAGGCGGCGTGGCGGCCCTACAAGGGCCAGATCATGGTCTGCGACGTGCCCGGGGCCAAAGAGAAGGGATGGGTCTTCCGGCGGCTGGCGGTGAACGGGCAAGCCAAGCGACGTGCGCGCCTGCCCTTGGCCGATTATTATCGCATCGAGGAGCCGGTGCACGAGTCGGCCTTTCGCTACCGCGAGGGAGATATGCAGCGCTTCCACAACCTGGAGGATGTGGAGGTGGTGGTGATGCACTCCTGGAACGAGTCGCGCCTGCTCGTGCAGACGCTTGACGAGGCCGAGCGGGTGGTCACCTTCACCGGAGGGCCCGAGCGCAGCCACTATTTCGGTTGGGGCGGTGTTCACGGGATGAACCGCTACTATGTCGAAAATGTCCGCGAGGGGCTGTCCGCCCCGGGCGACTGGTACCTGGATGCGCGCTCGGGCGAGCTGTATTACTGGCCCGAGGAAGAGCTGGCCAGCGCCGTGGTGGTGGCGCCACGGATGGGCGAGGTGCTGCGCTTCCAGGCGGATGCGGAGCGTGGGCGTTGGGTGCAGTATGTGGGCTTTCGCGGGCTGATCTTCAGCGACACCGATTGGCCCCTGGCGGCCACGGGTTACCCCGGTTGCGGCGATGTGGGCGATATCGTGACGCCCACGGCGGTGAATATGAACGGCGCGCGGCGCTGCTGTGTGGAGGATTGCACGATCAAGAACACCGGCACCTACGGGCTGGAGATCACCGGGCCGGGCAACCGCATCCTGGGGAACGAGATCTATGATACGGGCAGCGGGGGGATCATCGCACGCAATTATACCTCGGAGCATAATACCGTCTCCTACAACTATATCCACCATTGTGGGGCGGTCTATCCCAGCGCGG
>CAYQDH010000704.1:0-2421 GCA_964416075.1 uncultured Anaerolineales bacterium
CTGTCTTGCCACAGGCATCATACAAAACATCCATGTCCGCGGAGGACATACCTATGCTCAAGTCCTTTCTGAAAAGCGTTCTGGGCGATCCTGCCAAGCGCGACCTGCAGCGCATGCGGCCGCTTGTTGATGAAATAAACGCCCTCGAGCCCGAGATGCAAGCCCTGTCGGACGAGCAACTGCGCGAACAGACAGCTAGCTTCCGGCAGCGCCTGGCCGAAGCGACCGACGAATCCAGCCGTCGCATCGCCGAGTTACAGGACGAGTTGGACCACGAAGAAGATGATGACACACGCCGCTCTCTGAAACTGGAGATCGAGGACCTGCACAAGGAATTGGACCGCGAGCAGCGCCGCATCCTCGACGACATCCTGCCTCGGGCGTTTGCCGCTGTGCGCGAGGCCAGCGTGCGCACGATTGGATTACGCCATTTCGATGTCCAGCTTCTCGGTGGCATCGTGCTGCATGAGGGCAAGATCGCCGAAATGAGGACGGGCGAAGGCAAGACCGTGGTGGCTCCTCTGTCCCTCTACCTCAATGCCCTCACAGGCCGAGGTGCTCATCTGGTCACGCCCAACGATTACCTGTCCAAGTACGGCGCCCAGTGGATGGGACCTATCTACCATCGGCTGGGGGTGAGCGTTGGCATCATCCAGTCCATGGGTGTGGACCCCTCCATGAGTTCGTTTCTCTACGATCCGTTCTACACAGCAGCCGATGACCGCTACCACCACCTGCGGCCTTGTTCGCGCCGGGAGGCCTATCGCGCGGATATTACCTACGGCACGAACAATGAGTTTGGCTTTGACTACCTGCGCGACAATATGGTGAGCGATGCTAGCCAGTGCGTACAGCGCGAGCTGCACTATGCTATCGTGGACGAGGTCGATAACATCCTCATCGATGAAGCGCGCACGCCTCTGATCATCTCTGGCGAGGCAGAGGAGTCGACCAGCCTCTACCAGCGCATGGACCATGTGGTAGGCAGCCTGCGAGCGGAACTGGACTATACCGTCGAAGAAAAGTTGCGCATCGTCAACCTCACCGAGGCCGGACTAGACCGCGTCGAGCATGCTCTGGGCGTCGATAATCTGTACAGCCCGGAGCACTATGAGATGACACCCTATCTGGAGAATGCGCTCAAGGCCAACGTGCTCTTTAAGCGAGACCGGGACTATATTGTCTCCGATACTGGAGAAGTCATTATCGTGGACGAGTTTACCGGTCGTTTGATGCACGGGCGCCGCTACTCCGAGGGTCTGCATCAGGCTATCGAGGCCAAGGAGAATGTGCGGGTTCAGCGCGAGAGCCTGACCATGGCTACCATCACCTTCCAGAACTACTTTCGCATGTACCGCCGCCTAGCGGGCATGACCGGTACTGCCGAGACCGAAGCCGAGGAGTTTTCTCAGATATACAACCTCGATGTGCTGGTGATTCCCACGCATCGGCCCATGATCCGTGTCGATCATCCCGATGTTGTGTACAAGAGCAGCGAGGCCAAGTTCCGTGCTGTGATCGAAGAGATCAAGGGCTGCTACCAGGCCAAGCAGCCTGTCTTGGTGGGGACTCTGGCTATCGAGACCTCGGAGATGCTCTCCAAGAGGCTGGAGCGGGAGCGCATCCCCCACCAGGTGCTGAACGCCAAACAGCACGAGCGCGAGGCCCTGGTCATCGCCCAGGCGGGCCGCTCGGGCTCCGTAACCATTGCCACTAACATGGCCGGTCGTGGTGTAGATATCTTGCTGGGCGGCAATCCCGAAGGTATCGCGCGAGAGGAATTGCGCCACCAGGGCCAGGACCTCGAGGGTCTGGGCCCCCAGGTGTGGGAGGATGCTTTGCAGCGAGCCAAAGAGCTCTGCGCTGAGGATCGCGAGGTGGTGCTGGCAGCGGGTGGGCTGCACGTGGTAGGCACGGAGCGCCACGAGGCGCGGCGCATCGACAATCAGCTCCGAGGGCGTTCTGGCCGCCAGGGAGATATCGGCTCCTCTCGCTTTTTCATTTCCTTGGAAGATGACCTCATGCGCCGTTTCGGTGGCACAGGCGTCGCCAGCATCATGGAGCGCCTAGGTGTGGATGAGAATGTGCCTATCGAGCATGCCATGGTGAGCAAGGCCCTCAACAATGCCCAGATTCGTGTCGAGGGCCACAACTTTGACTTGCGTAAGCACATTCTGGAATACGACGATGTGATGAACCAGCAGCGTCAGGTCATTTATGACCAGCGCCGCCTGGTTCTGTCCGAGGCCAGCCTCAAGCCGGTTGTGCTCGATATCCTGCAGGATCATCTCCGGGATTTAGTTACTACCTACACGAGCCAGGAAAATGAGGAAGACTGGGATATCAAAGGCCTCCATGCAGCGGTGGATCGCCTGATCCATCTGCCGCCCGATGCTATCGCGCCTGCTGCCGAGCTGTTGA
>CAYQDH010000705.1:0-2388 GCA_964416075.1 uncultured Anaerolineales bacterium
CCTTGAGGGTAGTTAAGGATCAAGTCCATGCGCCCCACAGAGGCCAACTTGGCGACAGTTCTCCATTCCAGCTCCAATCCCTCCGGGTCTAGGAAAGCCAGGTTGAGCGAGTGTCGCGTCTCAAGTTTGAGATCGGCCACAATTTGGTGAACGAGAGAATTGCAGTCACCCTCGTGTAGGTGGATGCGATCGTGGAGCTCCGAAGTCATGCAGCGCTGGCTCAAGGCCCGTGCATGGTGCGGTTGGTATTCCACGAAATGGTATCCGGTGAAGGGATGCGTCGTGGTCAGGGCCAGCAGAGGGGAACCCAACAGGATCTCGCCCGTCTCCCGTAAGCAGTTCTTACCGGGTCCCGCGAGCAAGTCCACATAGTTGCGCACGGGCCATTTGTCATGCATCGAGTTCTCAAAGACGGCAATGTAGCGGGCCAGGTAATCGAGCTTTTCCCGCGCCCATTTCCCGGCCTCGCGCATGGGCAGGCCATCGTCTTCCGGTTTCAGATAGGTGTACATGGATGTCCCTTTGGGTGCAGGCTGTCGGCAACAGTACGTAAGTACGATTATCAGTGAGAGAATTGTACTCTGAACCTTCAAAGTGCAATATGGAAACCCTGCACCCTGTACCAGTAGCTGGCCGTCAGGCCGCGGTAGGCCACGACGGTGAGCGCGGTCAGGATGGCGCCGGCCACGCCAATGAGCCACATCACCTGGCCCCTTGCGAGGCTGCCCGCCCCGTGCGCCCCCACGAACCACAGGGCGGCCCCCGCGCTCAGGGGAATGTTGATCAGCGAAGAGCGCAAGATGCGAATCCGGCTGCGCATGTAGGCCAGCTGCGCGGTGGCCTGGTCTGAGTGAGTGATCACGCGCTCGCGTTGTGTAATCAACTGTTGTTTGCGTGCTTGCGCATCGGAACATACTTTCTTACGGTTGTACAGCCTCATGCACACGCACTTGTTCTCGATAGCACCGACGAGCGAGCTACCGGCCCGGTCGAAAATGACACCCATGAGATAGGTGAAGCCGAGGACAAAGGCTGTTACGAGTAACTCAAAGCCCTTGGCCGCCGCGGAAACCGGCGCCAGCCAGCCCGGTCCGAGTAGGGCAGAGACGAGCAGGGTGAGCCAGGTGGCGACCTGCAGGCCGACGACGAGTAGCTCAATGAAGGTGGTGGCTTCGAGGGTCATGACCGGTTTCCTTTCCGCTGCTGCTCCAGCATATCCCACCGCCGCACACCCAAGCGGCCCCCACAAACCGACCCCTTCGCCTCCAGTCGGTCCAACACAGGGTGCGCTTATCTTCTAGGTCACCAATCACTGCGTCCGCGCAGCATTGATTTCCTCGAACAACCGGTCCAACCGCTCTATGAAATCAGCCACATTGGCCTCAGTGATGGCGCGCTCCCTAGCTGGTCCCATGATCGCTTGGGCGCGTTCTTCAGATACGCCGTAGAACCTCTTCCAGTTACCAAACCAAAACCCCAGCCATATCCTGCCGGACTGTGGCCACAGCGTGAACATGGTGGCGTTGATAGTCGGGGACGCGGAACAGGCCGCGCTCAAAGAGTGTTTGGATGGAGTATAGATTGTCCATGTGATCTTGGGTCACTCCGTTGGCGATTTGATTGTAATGCCCAACAAGTGCTGCTCGCTCACTCTATCCACGTTGCATACGCTTGGCGCAGGATTTCGGTGAGCAGGTCCTTGTGCTTCTCGATGTCGGCCTTCGTGAGACGTATCCCGTAGCGGCCATCACGGGCATTATACTCCAAGACCTCGATACCCGCGGCCTGCAGCTTCTCTTCGATCTGCTCATCCCGCGGGATACGAGGCTCGATTCGCAAGACCGTCTTCTGGGCTCTAAAGATCACGAAATTCGAGGGCTGCCCGTCTTTGGCGATACCGATATAGAACTTGTTGTACTTGGGCTCAAAGGCCGGGTCGAAGGTTTTGATGATCTGAAGCATCTCATCGGCCAGCTTGACCGTCGCGGGCGCACCGCGCTTCTCCCAGTAGGCGCGGTCGGTGGCGGGTTCATCTCCTTCGTCTTCTGCTACCAGCATCCTCTGATTGAGCACGGTCGTGCAAACGAGTGTTACCATGTCGCCAACGCGCATGGCATTCATTTGGACGGCGATGAGGGGGATAAAGCCGTTGAACAGGCTGATGACGTTGAGAAAGCGGCTGGTGATATCCTCCGCCACGATGACTGCAAAGTGGTCGTACTGGGGATACCGTTTGCGCTCGATATCCCAGTACTCGATCGTTCTGATGATGTGGCTCTCGTCGGTGCGCCCCAACTGGATCTCCACTTCGTATCGCTGGTTCAGCTCTGCATCCTGGAACAGCAGGTCGAGCCTCCCCGCTCCCGGTTGCAGACGCTCCTGATCTTT
>CAYQDH010000706.1:0-2382 GCA_964416075.1 uncultured Anaerolineales bacterium
GTTGGTGGGGGTGTGGGTGAGTGGGCGGGGGCATGGGGCATAGGGGCTGGCGGCACGAGCGCGCGCCAGGCTTGGGCGACCTTAGCCGCCCGCGAGAATAAGAGAGAACTGGCGCTTGGATGCAAAAGCGCGGACCCGGAGCCTGACGCCCCAGATCCGCGCTCTATCTCCACCCAAACGGCGGCTATGATCCTGAGGCGTCGATCACCACGTCCACACTCATGCCCCAACGGAGCTCGGCGGGTTGCTCATCCAGCTGGATGACGACGGTGTAGACCACATCTCCACCGATGGTGCTAGACTGCGAGGCGATGCGAGACACGCGGCCCGTCAGGGGATCGGGCATGGCGTCTACTTGGATGCTGACGGGTTGGCCCACGGCCACCCGTGCCACGTCGCGTTCGGCCAGGTCGGTGGTCTCAACCTGCAGGTGGCCCAGGTCGGCCATGGTGACCACCGTCTGGCCGGGCAGGGCAGCCTCACCGGCCTTGGCGGCCAGGCGAGTGACGACGCCGGCGAACGGCGCCTGCAGAGCGGCGTTCTTGATGGCCACGTTGGCGGCGACCAGGGCAGCTTCGGCCTGGGCTACGGCGGCCCGGGCGCGGGCCAGCTGGCCCTCCGTGGCGCCCAAGGTGGCCACGGCAGCCCTGGCGCGGGCCTCATTGACCCCGGCTTGAGCGGTCTGCGCCTGCTGTTCGAGCACCTTTGCCTGCGCCTCAGCCTGGCTCTTGCCCACTTCGGCGATATTCACCTGCTCGCGAGCCTGGGCTACGGCGCCGCTGCGCGGGCCGGCTTCCAGGCGTTGCAGCTGGAGCTCGGCCACCTTGACCCCCTCGGCGGCGACAGCCACGGCGGCTTCGGCTTGGGCTTTGGCGCCCCCGCTTGCTGCCGGACTGCCTTTGATCGCGTCCCGGTTGCCCTGGGCGCCCCATAGCTGATTCTTGGCCTGGTCGACAGCGATGCGGGCGATGGCCAGTTCCTGGGATGTTGCGCCAGCCCGGATATCGGCGAGGGTGGCCTTGGCGAGGGCCACTTGGGCCTCGGCCTGTTTCACGGTCTCAGCGGCGCCTTGCACCTGGGCCTGTGCCACCTGGAGCTGCGCCTCGGCAGAGGCCACGCCGGCCTGCGCCGCCGCGAGCTCCTCGGCCCGGGGACCTTCCTCGGCCACGGCTAGCTCTGCCTTGGCGGCGACCACGGCGGCTTCCGCTTGCTGCACAGCAGCCTTGAGCTGCTCGTCATCCAGGCGCACCAGCACGTCGCTGGCTGATACTTGGTCGCCCTCGGCCACCTCCACGGCGCTGATACGGCCATTGATCACAAAAGCGAGCTCGGCATAGCTGGCGGGGACGATCTCACCCGAGGCGGCGACGATCCCTCGGGACGCTTGCGAGAGTACCGTTGGCACTAGCGTAGGACCGCTGCCGGTGGCCGATTTGCCAGAGCAGGCGGACAGGCTGATGAGAAGCAGCAGGACGAGGATGCGGGTCGCTTTGGCCATGGTTGTTCTCCGTTTCGAGCATGAATCCCATCGAGGGATTATAGGCCTTTTTCACTGCCCTGCAACAGAGATATGGTGACCAAATGGAGACAAAGAACAAGTGCCCCGGGTGTTGCCCCGGGGCACCATACTGCCAAAGAACCAGGTTAGCGTGTTACCTTGACTGAATAGAGCAATGGCAAACCTTCGGCATAGTTAAAGACCACGATGGTGTACTCGCCCGCAAGATCGCTAGCGAAAGTCACCTTGCGAATCCCCAGAGTGTCGGTCGCCGTCCCAGTACCGATTAGCTTACCGTTGGGATTGTAGATCTCAACACCCAAGCGCTCGCCCCAAGTAGGATCCTCGGGAGAGAGGGTCAACTCGATGATGACGTCTTGCTCATCACCGCTGTACGCCAGAGGGAACTTGGCGAAGGCGCCACCTTCACGACCCAGGAGCGTGCCAGACATGGATTCCTCGCCAATGGGGGCAGCTGGCATGTCCATCGACGCGCCGGTAACGGGCAGAGCCGCCGAGGGCGCCGCAGCAGCCATCATGGGCAGGCCGTCAACCTTGATCGTGTAAGCAATGGCCCTATCCGTGTAATTGAACACCACGGCCGTCAGGGTCTGTGGATCTTTATGGCGGAAGGACAACTCGAGATAGTCTCCGTCCTCCACGGGTACCGCCTGACCTTCGGACCCGTCAGAGCCAAACACATTCACCCCGAAGGCGGGGCCCAACAACTCGTCGACACCGCCAAACCACAGCTGGATGTGCACTTCAGTGTCCGCAGGGACCGCAACCCTATAGTGATGGAACGCGCCCCCGTTGTTGCCTTGCAGAGTGGCCTCGATCGGTGTTGCACCGAGTTCGACTTCGCCCTGCGCAAGTGCCACAAT
>CAYQDH010000707.1:0-2377 GCA_964416075.1 uncultured Anaerolineales bacterium
GGCCACAGGGACTTTGGTGGGCGTCGCGGTTGGCTCGGGTGTTGCTGTTGGAAGCGGAGTCCTGGTGGGCCATGCGGTAGCACTGGGCGCCACGGTCGCGGTGTTGGTTGGTTGCACCGTCGGTGTGGCAGGTGGCGGCACTGTGGCCGTGGGCAGGAGCGTCGGTGATGCGGTGGCCGTGGCCTTGCGCTGAGGCCTGGCCTGCGCCTGGACCGTGGCTGTGGCGGATGGGGTCACGGGGGTGGCTGTCGCCGTGTCAACGACAGGCTGAATCGCGGTCGGTATGTCCGTAGGTAAGACTTGGACCGTTACGCTTTCCTTGATGTCCAGCGAGTCTGCGGCGACGGTGCCATCGCTCTTCGTCTGGGCGGTGACCTGCACCTCCGTGCCAAGTACGGGTTGCTCGGAGCCTTGGATGGAAGAGAGCTGCACGGGGATGCCTTGCACGATAAAGGTATCGCCCTCCACACGCTCGACCACCCCAGAGAAGCTCACCTGCGTCTCGCGGCCCTTTTCAATGACCTCTTTGACTTCTGCAACGCGCAGCGATTCGTAATAGTCCATAAGCACAAGGCGAGACTCTGAGTCAGGCGTCAGCCAGATACGCACATTCTCCGAGGCCAGTTTGACTCCATATAGAGGATCGCCTGGTAAGCTATTAGCCGACACGATGCCGGTGCCACCCAATAGGGAAACGACCAGCACGATAGTCATCACTGCCGTGGCAAAACCACGCTGCAGGGCTGGTCTCCAGAAGGGTCTACATTTTGCGGGGGCCGCCTGCGCAGCGCGCCGCTCGTACACTTGAGCCATGAAGCGCTTGCGCGCGCGAGCCACGGCCTCTTCGGTGGGCTCCGTTCGCTCGACCATGCGCGTTAGCCCTGTGGCCACCTCGAGAAGGGGCTCCATTTGGTCGCGGAACTCGGGAAATCGTTGCAGGCAAGACTGCACGCTCTCGCCCTTGTTGACGCGGGCCAGGCATTCATCCAGCGCCGTTTCCAAACGTCTAGACATCCAATTTCCTCGAATCTCCCTCCAAAATGCGGCGCAGGGTGCCCAGGGCTCTGAACTGTAGTGACTTGATCGCGCCCTCTGTTTTGCCCATCGCCTTAGCTACCTGGAGGTTACTCATACCCTCGAAGAACTTTAATACGACAACCGTCTGCTGTTCCCCTGTAAGCTGAGAGACGGCACTGCCTAGAGACGAAGCGGCCATTGCTTTTTCGACGGCCGTTACAGGGTCATCGAACGATGCGGCCAGGCGCTCATCGAGAGGCAGCATCCTGCTTTGCTCACTGCGCCTAAAGTGATCCACGATCAGGTTATGCGCGATACGATACAGCCATGCGAGAAAGGATTGCTGCCATCCCTTGGAGGATTGCAGAGCATCCAACATCTTGATAAAGACGGTGGAAGTCATATCCTCTGCCAGCTGTGCATCTCCCACATGGGAAAAGATATAGTGGTAGATCCTTGCGGCATGACGATCGTACAGCTCGCCCAGCGCTGCGGGATCACAAGCTATGGCTTTTTCGAGCAGCGCTGTCTCATCGTCGCGTTGCAAGAACTTCTCTCCCTCAATGACGTGTCATACCCGTAAAAGATACGTGTACAATGTGGACTCGGTACCTCGTGGCTCCGCCATAATCTCAGTGGATGATAGGAAAGAGTGGCTCTTCCATCGAAGGCTAACTCCCTCCATTCAAGCAACATTATGCCAAAGAGCCATGTCCTGTCAACTGGTTATGGGATACCAAATGGGGTAGGCTTGCACCCACGCCCGGAGTTGCTGCACGATCGGGCTCGAGATTGGGCGCGACCGTGGCCCGGCACATGTGGAAGCGGACCGGACTAGATTGCGACGAGCGGCGCGAGCAACTCGCCTCTCAAGCCACTAGCATCAGCACGCAGGCAGCGAACCCGGGCGAGCTTATTCGCCAGGTGGCCGGAACTAGGAGCCTCAACGCGCAGGTAATTATCGGTTAATCCACTCCAGATCGCCACATCTTGCGCCTGGTGCGCGCTCTCGAACAACACCTCTACCTCTTGCCCCACAAAGTGCCGATGAAAAGATGCCGCCAGATGGTCTCCCAACTCGATAAGCCTTGTACTTCTTTCTTGAGCTACGCGAGGGGCAACGGGGTTGGGCAAAAGGATGGCTGGTGTCCCCGGTCTCGGCGAGTATTTGAAAACGTGCAAACGTGATAAGGCGAGATGCTGCACCAGCTGCAGGGTCTCCTCGAATTCCCGATCTGTTTCCCCAGGGAAGCCCACGATCAGGTCTGTCGTAATGGATACTTGCGGGATGGTGTTTCTGACCTGTTCTACGAGTCGGGCGAAATCTGCGGCACTGTACCGGCGACCCATGCGCCGCAGG
>CAYQDH010000708.1:0-2376 GCA_964416075.1 uncultured Anaerolineales bacterium
ATTGTGCTCAGGGGCGTGTTCTTTCTCGCTGACTAGGCTGATTCGAGTGCCAAATCCGGGCTCTCGCGAGAGACCTGTAAGCGTCCTTCTCGTTGTGGCGGATGAAGCAGGAGGTGGAAGATGACGACAGCCGTGAAGCAACGTCTTGCTCTGTTGGGGCAACGCCTATTCTTGTTCCTGGCCGTGTTAGGGCCTGGGCTGATCACTGCCAGCGCCGACAATGATGCCTCCGGCATCGCCACCTACTCCATTGCCGGCTCCACCTATGGCTATACCTTCCTCTGGCTTATCCTCTGGGTGACCATTGGTGAGGTGTTAGTGCAGGAGATGGCCGCACGCATGGGCGCGGTCACAGGCAAAGGGTTGACAGACCTGGTCCGCGAGCAGTTCGGGGTCAAGACCACCGTGTGGATGATGCTGGGTCTGGTGGTGGCCAATTTCGGCACCACCACAGCGCAATTCGCGGGCATCGCCGCCGCTGCCGAACTGCTCGGCGTGTCCCGCTATATCGTCGTGCCCCTGGCCGCCGCCGCGGTGTGGTTGCTGGTGTCGCGGGGCTCCTACGCCCACGTGGAAAAGGCGCTGCTCGTCCTTTCTCTCTACGCCGTGGCCTATATCGTCTCGGCGTTTCTGGTGCGGCCTCCTTGGGGCGAGGTGCTGAGAGAGACTCTGGTGCCCACCATCCACCTGGATCGAGGCTATATCCTGCTCCTGTTGGCCACGGTGGGCACTACCATGACCCCTTGGGGCTGCGCCTACTTGCAGGCTTCGGTGGCAGACAAGGGCGTGGGGACCAAGGATTACAGCCTCACCCGGCTGGATGTGGTCACCGGAGCGGTACTAGGCAACATCGTCTCGGCTTTCGTGGTCATCTGCACCGCCGCCACGCTCTTTGTGCATGGCATCCGCGTGGAGAGTGCAGAACAGGCTGCCATGGCCTTAGCCCCTGTGGCTGGCCGTTGGGCCGAATGGCTCTTTGCCGGCGGGCTCGTGGGGGCCTCGCTCCTGGCGGCGATGGTATTGCCCCTAGCCACAACCTACGCCGTCTGTGGCGCTTTTGGCTGGGAGCGCGGCTTGGACCAGTCCTCTCGCGATGCCCCAGCCTTTTACGGCCTGTATGCAGGCCAGATTGTGCTCAGCGCCCTGATCGTGCTCATCCCGGGGGTTCCTTTGTTCCCCCTGATGTGGCTGAGCCAGGTGATCAACGCTGTGTTGCTGCCGATCACTATGGTGCTGATGCTACTCCTGGCGAACAACCCCGCGTTGATGAACACGTGGAAGAATGGACGCGTGACGAACGTGCTGGCCATCGGGCTGAGCGTGCTAGTAACCATCGCCACCGTAGCACTGTTCATCGGCTGAGGCGCCACAGGTTGTGCAGTTGCCAGGTGATAGGATCCAAGCCGAGGACCACAATGGGAATGAGGGGGCGTCACGGAGGCCCCGGAGGGCGCAGATGGGCGGGGATGGACGGCAGGGCCTCGACACGCGTAGCGCCCGGCCAGAGCCAGGAGTCCAGCGGCCGGGCGCCCTACTGACCGAGCGCCTGTAGCTCTTCACGGATGACCTTGCGTAGCACGCTCTCCAAGGTATCGTCTCGAGCCTGCATATACTCGCGCAGCGCCGCGTTGATCAGGGTTTGGTAGTTTCCCCCTCCCATGTCGTGCACCCGCTGGCGAAACCACTTCCCATTTGCACTCAGCCCGACGGCCTTTCCGACTTTGACAAAGCCCCGGACCAGACCAGGGGATACCTGTTACTCTCTCTTATCTCCCTTGAAAATCCACTGAACACCAAACCGATCGAAAAACTGTCCATAGGTTCCAAAGGGCATCTCGTGCAACGCCTGAAACCATTCCACGCTTGCACCTTCCGAGAGTTTGTCGAAAACTGTTTTCAGCTCGTCGTATGCTCCGCCTACCACAAATATGGCGAATGTGTTGCCCTGTTTTGGCTCCAGTGCCGGAGAGGCCATCCAATCCGAAGCGGAAATAGCTATGGCGCCACTTTGGAGATGAGCGTTGATGATCCTCCCGTGTTTCTCCGGCGGGAACTGGTCTTTCATGGGAGTATCGCCGAGTCTGGTAAGCGCCAATTCTCCTCCCAGGCATTGCTGGTAAAAAGTCATGGCCTCGGCACAGTCGCCGTCGAACAAAAGAAATGGCATACAGTACAACATGTTTCTGGTCTCCTTCTACAGCGGCCTCACCCGGCAGCATGCCGATAGTTGATACTGCTCTGAAAATAGCGGCCACACGCCAGCCAGACGGCGCGAGTATAGCACATTTTCATCGCTCGTTGTCCTGCCACGCAGGGTGAATGTCTGTTGGTCTACTAGATAACTAGGAGGATCGGGCCCGTTTGCTGGTGGCCGCC
>CAYQDH010000709.1:0-2375 GCA_964416075.1 uncultured Anaerolineales bacterium
ACGGCGTTCGCCAACCTCGAGGGCGACCTGGATCCTCTACTGGCCAGCCTGTACGCGGCCAAGGCACAGGCCAACATCGCCGAGGCCGGGCCGGACATCGTGCGCTATTACAGGATCGCGGACAGCGGCGAGCCTGGCCTCTGGCTGATGGAGGTAGGCATCCCGGTGATACCGGAAACACGCCCCGCGGGCGATGCCCTGGTCAAGACGCTGCCGCCTTACCACTGCGCGGCGCTGATGCTCTGGGGCAGCCTGGCCCACATCGGGCAGGCCTATAACACGCTGAGACAGGCCATCGCGGAGGCCGGGCTGGAGCACACCGGCGAATGCCGCGAGTGGAACTACTGGTTCGAGAGCGTCGACTCGCCCCATAACTTGTTGGGTTTGTATATGGGTGTCCGCTAGATGAACGCGCCCGTTGCTTGGCGTCAAGAGCTGTGGTGGCATGTCAACAAGATGGCCAGGTTCTGAGGAGTCAAGTGTGGTCGAGTATCGACTGGCGACCGAAGCAGACCTGCTTATGCTAGCCAAGATGCGTTATGCCTATTGGCTGGAGGATGGGCAACACCCGGCTGAGACCGATGAGGCCGGCTTTCTGGATGAGTGCGAAGCATTTCTGCGACGCGCGCTCGCCGGCGGCCAGTGGACCATCTGGCTGGCTGAGCTCGCCGGGGAGATCCTTGCCCATGTCTACATTGAGCGAGTGGCCAAGATCCCCAAGCCTAGCAAGATCCGTGACGCGTTTGGCTACGTGACGAACGTGTATACCAAGCCAGCGTATCGTGGTCGTGGTATCGGCGCGGCGCTATTGCAGCGAGTGAAAGATTGGGCGCAAGCACAGGACCTCGAGTTCTTGATCGTGTGGCCCAGCGAGGCAAGCGGCCGTTTCTACGAGCGAGCCGGCTTCGAGAGCACCGAAGCAGTTGAGTATTCGGTTCGCCCCTAGCCAATCCGGATAGCATCATCAACATCTATCACAGCCCGCGGCGGCCCATCGAGGAAGTGGTTCGCTACAAAGGGTAGGAAAGGTGACTACGTTCGAGCCTCGGAAGGGGGAGAGACGGTTCTTTGCCATCGCCTCTTTGGGCAGGGGGCGCTGGTACTGGGTCGTCTGGCCCTCGCTAGCCGAGCTGCAGTCCTCCGCTGAGCCCCTTCTGCACGTGGGTGAGGGGTGCGAGAAAGCCAAGGTCGATGCAGTGGAGCGAGCGCTGTCGCTGGCGGGCGGCGACGCCGAGTGGATAGCCGCCCGCTATGCAAGGTCGTACTATCGCAGCCACGCCGGCACGAGACGGCGCGCGGATCGCCAGCGGTCCGTCAGCGCGCCGGGCGCCCCCGCGATGCTAGAGTTCCTCTATCGAGATAGCTACAATGCGGCCAAGGATCACTATGCCTCCAGGCCGCACTTTGTGGTCAGAAAGACGGCCAAGTCGGTGTACGTCGAGCAACGCCCCTACCTGGCCGGCGATCGCACGGGAGGATGGTTGGACGAGGAGCGCCCGACGTTCCGGCTCGACCGGCAAGAGCTGGAGCGCGAGGGCCATGCCTTTATCTCCGTGGCGGAGCACATATCGGATGCTGATGAGCCTGTCTTCTTTGTCCGGCCGCGCGACGAGCGCCTGAGCGGGTACGGACGGCAGGCGCCCGAGTGTCTGACAACACTGAGCCTTTCCTGGCCTTGCACCGCAAACGATGTCAAGAAAGCATACCGCAGCTTGGCCAAGGGCGCCCATCCCGATGGGGGTGGCAGCCATGAGAGGTTCCTGGCGCTGCAAGATGCCTATGAGCAGGCGTTGCGGATGTGCCGCTAAGGGCTCGGGCGGGGACTGTCGTAGGGATGTCCGCATTGGGCATGGTCAACTTGGGGGAGGCCAATGTATGGATGATCTGGGTGAGTTCAATCGCCAGCGTTGGGATGAGCTGTCGCACGAGGGCGTGGAGTTCGGCCGTCCATGGCTCGATTTGACCTTGGACGAGGCACGGAAACGCGTCGACCCCGAAGGGAAGCTGGGTGAGGTCTCAGGGAAGGATGTGCTCCTTCTGGCCGGTGGCGGCGGCCAACAGTCTGCTGCCTTCGGTCTTCTTGGCGCTCGGGTGACCGTTCTCGACTTTTCCGCGAACCAGTTGGCGGCCGACCGGCGAGCAGCCGATCATTACGGACTCTCGCCGACACTGCTTCAAGGCGATATGCGCGATCTATCGTGTTTCGGCGATAGTTCCTTCGATCTCGTCTGGCATGCTCACTCCATCGTGTTCATCCCGGACCCCTCGCCGGTTTTTCGTGAGGTAGCCAGGGTCTTGCGCCATGGTGGGCTGTACCGGCTGTCTTGCGCGAACCCCTTCTTCGGGGGCATAGACGAACAGAGTTGGACGGGCCA
>CAYQDH010000710.1:0-2365 GCA_964416075.1 uncultured Anaerolineales bacterium
TTTCTCCAGGCTGGCGCCGCAGTTGCGACAGTACTCGTCGCCGGGGAGGTTGTCGTCATAGCCGCAGCTCGCGCATCGCTCCAGGTCTCGAGCCCGGTAAACGTTCCTTTCGGGTGTACTCTCCAGTAATTCCACGATCTCATAGTGTTTGGCAAGAACGTCACCGGGACGAAAGGGCGTTCCCGGACTCTCGTCACCCAGATCGTTGGGAGGCTGGTCAACTGTCGCAGGCGATGTGGCCAGGGCCACAGCAGGAGGTGCTTCCTCCGCTTGTGGTTCTTCTTGAGAACCAGCCTGCTCCTGATCCGGTGTCGCCAAAGCTGCCGGTGGTCCCAAGTCGCCAGGGGCTCTCGCTGGAGCTTCCAGAGCCGGTATGTCCGTGGCGGTTGCGGTCGACAGGGGGGGGGCCTCCTTGTCCGCCGTGGCACCGCTCCCTGTCTCCTGCGAAGCTGGGGCAGAAAGGCGGCTCCCGCACCAGGCGCAGTAGCCAGCGTTTCCGCGATTCTCCCGTCCACATGTGGGGCATTTCATAAGACCATTCTCTCCTCATCTCGGCCGTAGCGCAAACGCACGTCAGCCCGCGCCCAGTATTAGCGGACCACGAACTTGAGGACAACCTGTCCCAATCCTATCTCATCGCCATTGCGCAGCCAGCGTGGTGTCTGCGGTGCAAGGCGCTGACCATTGACACGAGTGCCGTTCGAGCTATCCAGGTCCACAACATAGTAGCGTCTCTGATCCTCTGCGACCCGCGCGTGGTTACGCGACACATAACCGTCTGGGTCATAGAAAGTAACATCGAAATCCACAGGTTCTTGTCCCCCGGGACGCCCGATCAAAACGCTACCCTTTTGCAGGGGATATTCCCATCTTGCTTTGGTGGGCTGAACCACCGCCAGAACGGGAGGTAGGGGTGGCACAAAAACAAAGGCACAACGTCGGCAGAACCGCGCGTCCGTACGATTCACGGTATTACAGCGTGGACACGCCTTGCCGAGGTTCTGCCCAGGCTGCTCCGGGATCACGTGGGGCTGCTGTGCTACTGGCGATGTAGGGCTCGGGGCTTGGGGCACCCAAGCGGTCGTCGTCGGGAGTGCCGCGGGTTGGGATGCGGGACTTGATGGCGATACAGGTACCTGGTAGACCGATGCGCTCGGTGTTCGTACCTGCTGCAAAATCGCTTCTACACGTCGTCGATCATGCCGGGGGAGACAATCCAGCAAGGCCGATTGCATCTCACGAGCCGACGAAAAACGCTTGTTTCGGTTCTCGGCCATGGCTTTTTCCACGAGCGCTACTGCCGCTGCCGTCACGGCCGGGTTATATTGCTGCATGGGGAGCCTCGGCGTGGGCACAAACGCCGGTAGGGGCGGCACATTGGTGAGAAGATGGTACATCGTGGCTCCCAGTCCATAGATATCGGCCCGCGCGTCGGTCTGCGATTTGCCCCACTGCTCGGGCGCCGCATAGTTCTCCGATCCCATGGTCACGGTGTCTTTGCGTTTGCCCACCTTGTAGGTGCGGGCGATGCCAAAATCGATCAGCTTGATCCGTCCCTGTGGTGTGACCATGACGTTACTAGGTTTCATGTCGCGGAAAATGATCGGCGTTGGCTGTTCGTGCAAGTAGGCCAGCACCTCGCAGATCTGAACGGCCCACTCGACAACCTGGCCTTCGAGGAGGGGAGCATTGGCCTGTTCTAGGCGCTTTTCCAGTGATTCGCCATGGATGAACTCCATCACCAGGTACACTCGCCCTTGCTCCTCAAAATAGGCAGCCACGCGGGGCAGGTTGGGGTGGCCGAGGCGCACCAGCAAGTTGGCTTCTTGCTCAAAAAGCTTGCGGCCCTCTTCTCGCGTGTGGGCATCGTCGGCGTCGGCGCGGAGCTCCTTCATCGCCCATATCTGCCGTGGGCCGCTGGCGCGCACTTCCTCTACCTCATAGACCCAGGCCATCCCACCGCCGGCGACCAGCCGCGTGATTCGATATCGCTCTTTGAGTGTTGTGCCCACCGCAAGGGGCTTGCTCTCCATCGTCTAGCTCCGTGGACGCAGGGTCATGGGGCGCCTGGTGTTGGTCGGCGCGATCAATATATCATTTCCTCTACGCAGGGTTCCCATTCCAGGTTGCGGGTGTTTGTCTATAGTTCATTGTACTATCACTCCTCAAGTGAGACAAGGCGACCGCCAGCGGGCCAGAGGCTCATGCCATACATCGTGAGGCTCGGTGTGTCGGGCTTTCCAGGATGATCTTTCCAGGCTATAATAGAATCCGTGCTTGCGACTGATGGTTCTTGGTTGCGATCCTTCGAACCCAGATGTGAGCGGTTGCATGACGATCCGCAGAAAGGATGGGACGATGAGAG
>CAYQDH010000711.1:0-2363 GCA_964416075.1 uncultured Anaerolineales bacterium
ATGTGGACCATATCACGCTCCTTATATTCATCCTTTGCAGCAAGATAGCGCGTACCGGCGCAAGGCCCAGACAGCATGGCACATCGCGCGCAGGAACTCGATAGCCTTCTGGCACAGCAGCCGCTCCGCCTCGGGAGAGAACGCGTACACGCCATAATTATGGAGAGCCGGGGTCGCAGATCAAGCCGATCCCGCTCATCCCGACAGCCCTCCTTTCACCGCAGCACGGTCAGGCGCGCCCCCAAGCGCAAAACTCGACCGTTTGTAGTGGCGCCGTCAGGCGCGTTCTCTCGGGGAGGGATCGGCGCGCTCCTTGCTCACTCTCTGGACTTGTTGCCCGACTTGAGTAGACTGCTATTGCTTGCAACCGGCGCTGCTGTTGCTACGGTGACCGGTCCAGACACTACAGGGGAGGTCCATATGAAGATTACCAAGATCACGCCTTTTCTTGCCGACAGGTTCTTGTTCGTGCGCGTCTACACCGACAGCGGCATCGTGGGCACCGGAGAGGCCGGCCTATGGGCGCACCACAAGACCGTCTACGGGGCAATCCAGGAGCTGAGCGAGTACTATGTGGGCCAGGACCCATCGCGCATCGAACACCATGCTCAGGTGGTCACGCGGGATACGCATTTCTGGGGCGCCGTGCTCAGCGCGGCGATCAGTGCCATCGATGTAGCCTTGTGGGATATCCTGGGCAAGTCGCTCAACCGCCCGATCTACCAACTTCTCGGAGGCAAGTGCCGGGACAAGATTCGCGTCTTTGCCAACGTATGGGGCCGCACACTGGACCAATTGGGCGAGAGCGCTGCCCGGCAGGTGGCCAAAGGCTACACCACGCTACGAACCACACCCTTTTTCCCCGATTTCGAGAAGAAGACGTCATCCCAAGTGGTGGGTGATGGGGTGGCCATCGTCAAGGCCATCCGGGATGCCGTGGGCTATGATATCGACCTGGGACTGGAGATTCACCGCAACCTGGAGCCGGAAGCCACCATCACCCTGGCGCGCGAGCTGGAACCCTATCGCATCCTCTATTACGAGGACCCTCTGCGCCCCGAGAGCATCCCGGCGCTGGAATATGTGGCGCGCCACATCAATCTCCCCATCGCCACCGGGGAGCGGCTGCACAGCCTGTACCAGTTCAAGGAATTGATCGAGTCCAAGACGTGCAGCCTGATCCGCTGCGACCTCTCACTGGCCGGCGGCTTTACCCAGGCGAAGAAAGTCGCCGCCATGGCCGAGGCTGCCTTTATCGGATACTTTCCGCACTTGATGGGCAGCCACATAAACACCGCCGCCTTTATGCAGCTCGACGCTGCTATACCCAACTATGCATTCCAGGAGAACAACGAGGGGGGCGACGCGTTCAACGATCTCTTTGTCGAGCCTCTACAGCGCGACGGTGGGTACATGATCGTCCCCGATCGCCCGGGCATCGGCCTTGAGCTCGATGAGAGCAAACTGAGTAAATATCCGTACAAAGACAAGGCCATCACGGGCTTTTTCCACGAGGATGGCTCGGTCGCGCACTAGACAGGACCACGATGGAAGGGGAGCAACCTGGCATTGCCCCTTGTCCACTGGGTTGGCAGCGCTGTTACGCGTTGTCAACCCAGTGGATATCCGACGGATGGACATTCTGCTTTCGCCACGCGATGCAGCGCTCCGCCAGCGCCTTGGCGTTGGCATAATAGTCCGGCTCCCCGCGCCGCTTGGATTCACCCTCGACATAGGGCCCCAGCTTGAGCCACGCCTTGACCACCATGGGATTCATCCAGGGCATGACCATTTCCTCGGGCACGCTGCCCATGCGCATCAGAAACGCCACATGGTCCAGCGAATTGAGCACGCGCTTGATGTGGTCTCGTCCCTCTGGGGTTAGCTCGGCCAGACCGATCGCCGGATCATCAGGTAGCACCTGATACACCCAGCGCCGCGAAGCGGTGTTATCGTCCGAATTGAGATCGCGGAATAGAGCATCGATCACCGTCATATGCCTGGTACAGGCCATCTCCACCAACTGGCGATAAGCAGCAAAGCCGCCACCCAATACGGCGGCTGTGGCCGCCGCCGTGGATAGCCCTTCGAGCATGGCCCACAGGTCGGTGTTCACCCCCCGGGCCTGCAGCCACGTCCAGGCCAAGAACACTACACCGACCCATACCCCGAGACCCAACACCGTGAGGATAATGATGATCGCTAGGCTCGTCCGTCCAGACCAGTCGATGCGCATACGCTCCTCCTTGGCCGGCGGCCGGTGCGTCAAGCGGGCATGCCCGGCGTCGGCAGGTCGCTGGCAACGTCGTCCACGACCAACACCCAATCCCCCTCGCCGGGGGGCGCCAACTCCAAGGAACTTG
>CAYQDH010000712.1:0-2353 GCA_964416075.1 uncultured Anaerolineales bacterium
GCCAAGGATAGCGGCGCTTGGCCCTGGCACGAGCAGACTGGAGTTGCCACCTCTGCCGATCTGCTGCACTGGATGCGCCACGAGGGCAACCCGATCCTGGCAAACGGGCCTCATGGCGCCTGGGACGACATCTTTAGCAGCGACCCCTGCGTGCTGCGTTGCGGAGACATGTGGGCCATGTTCTACTATGGGCTCAGCAGCGACGGCCATGCGCGCGACGGCGTGGCCTTTTCCCCTGACCTGCTGCATTGGGAAAAGGCGGACGAGGTGCTCATCGACGTGGGCCGCGAGGGCTCCTACGACAGTCTCTACGCCCACAAGCCGGGGATTTTCACACACCAGGGCGGGCTATATCACTTTTACTGTGCCGTGCGCCGCGCCGCCGCCCCCCACCTGGGCGAGATCGAGCACAACGAGGTCAGGGGCATCGGCCTGGCGACGTCGTGAGTGGCCCTCTTTCGTACCGCGATTTTTCAAATCGCGGGCCTTGGCAAAAATCGTGAATAGGGCCAGTGCCCGGCGAGCGCCCATAGCCAGGTACGATGGCGCCCTAGCCTTCAAGAGCCAGGCTATAGCAGACATATAGCTCGACCTTTTCAAATCCTTCCCTGAAGTACAGCTCCGCGGCCCTCTCGTTCTCCGCGTTGACCGAGAGGCCAACCCGCTCCAGCCCCCACCCACGCCCCAGCGCGGCCGCAGCGCGCAGGAGGTTGCGCCCGAGGCCGCGATGCTGGTAGGCGGGGAGCACGGCCAGGGCGCCGACGAACGCCTCCGTCACGCCTTCCGTAGCCTCCTCGGCCACGCGCACCGTGCCCACCATCTCGGGCCCATGCCACAGCGCCAACATCCCCTCATCATGGTGGCCCGGCTCGTCGTACATCGCGCGCACGCGCTCGGCGGTGCTCTCCAGGTGCCCCTTGAGATCGGCAAAGGCCGCGTTGACCACCCCAGCCCAGGCCGCCTCGTCGATCCCACGCCGCACAGGCCGCAGGCTGAAGCCCGGCGGGAACGCCGCCTCCGGCATGCCGACGGTGCGCCGCTTCAGGTACCAGGAATAGCGCTCGATGCCAAAGCCGAGCCCCTCCAGGATACCGCCGACGGTGGGCTGCCGGTTCTCCGCGATAAAGAGGTAGACCTCGTCCACCGGCCGGGCGGAGGGCAGGATGGCCGCCAGCAGGGCTTCGTAGCCCTGAGCCGAGGGCACCAAAGCGTGTAGGATGCGAAAGCGTCCCTTCTTCGCCGCCCGATAGGCCTCGTCCAGCATCAGAGAAGCGACGCCGACGAGCGTCTCGCCATCATCGAGCATCAGGAAGGTGGGATTCTCGGGATCCACTGCAAAACCATCGCCGGGCAGGTACGACTCGTCGTGCTCCGGCCCGTAGCGGGCGCAATAGGCCAGAAAATCTGGGATCCGGCTCTGCGTCAGGGGCTCGACTCGCATGGACAGCCTCCGCTAGACCAAGTGCTAAGATAAGATTCCCCACTTTGGTGATCAGTCAGCGATAGAATATCTCGAACGGCTTGTTGGTGATGAAAAGCACGGTGACATCCTCATCCGCCGTGGCGCCGTGCTCCATGGCGATCCCCTCCGGAAACCACACAAAGGTGCCGGGTCCGTAGGCGCCAGTGTGCGTAACCAGCGTGCCCTCCAGCACATAGAGTCCGTGGGCGCAAGGATGCGTGTGCCAGGTGTTCATGAACCCCGCCGGATAGCGCGTCAGGCGAATCTCCATGCCGGTGTCCGGGTCTTGAAGCAGGTTCTTGCGATAGAGCGTGCGCCCCAGCGTCTCGTTGAAGCGCGCCTCCCAGGGCTGGGCTTGCGTGTCGATGATGATCGGTTCGAGCTCGGGCATGTCATTGGCCTCCCATCGGGTAGAGTTGGTTTCGCTTGGGGTCCGTCGCGTGCGGGCATTCTCGCTGAAAAGGTGAACCCGTTCAAGTGCGACTTGACCCACTCTGGAGCCAAGGTAGAATCGCTCTGCGACCCAAACCTTGTATATCTAGCATCGACAGCAACCGCATGAGAGGGAGATGGCAAAGGATGGACTGTGCCTTCGTCGAGGATGTTCTCTCGCGCGCCTACGCAGCCCGAGCCGAGATGGCCCAGGATCCGGCGCTGGCGCCGTGGGTCGACGCTTCGTTGCCCATCCCCAGGCCTTACCTGGGCAGCGATGAGATCCGGCTGGTGATCGTCGGCCAGGACCCCACGGTGCAGAACCCACGCAGCAGAGCGCGTATCAGCACAGTGCTCAACCTTGATCGTGCGGGGAGCCTGCACACCTACCTGGAGGAGCTGTGCGCCGACCTCGGGCTCTCCTTATCGCGGAACGTGTATGCCACGAATGCATACAAG
>CAYQDH010000713.1:0-2339 GCA_964416075.1 uncultured Anaerolineales bacterium
CTTATACCTTCACCTCGTGCGTCCAAGAATAGAAAAGATCTACCGCCAAGGCGCCAAGGACGCAAAGGTTCTCTTATGTTGAACCACGATATGTTCCACTATTCCAAGGTTTCTGGGCGTCGACACCAATCCCAGAACATCCGCGCGTCAAGGCCTCCATCCCCCTCTCCCAATCTTCTCCGTGGCCTCCGTGCGCGCTCCGTGAACTCCGTGATTCCTCTTTTCCTCTCACACAAGGACGCCCCGCGCCTGCCTGCGCTGTTTGCGCCGCGCGGCAAAGCTCACCAGCGCGCGTACCATATCTTCCTCGGTAGACAGGGACAGCGTATCCACGCGGGCGTGCCGCAACGCCGCATCCAGCTCGCTCTTGCGCCGCTGGCCCGCCTCCCGAAACCGCTCCCGAAAGCCGGGATCGCCCGTATCCACATAGAGCTGTTCGCCCGTCTCCGCGTCTTGCAGCAGCACCATCCCCACATCGGGCAACTCTTCCTCGCTCGGGTCCGACAGGCGCACGGCCAGCACTTCGTGGCGCTGGCTGAGCAGCCGCAGCGGCCCCTCCCAGCCCGGCGCAGAGAAAAAATCAGAAATCACAAATATGAGCGACCGCCGCCGGATGGCGCGCAGCGCCGCCTGCAGCAGGATCCCCAGGTCGGTGTAGGGCGCCGTGGGCAAGGGTGGTTGCTGCAAAATGTCGTGGATCAGCCGCAAGACGTGCATCCGGCCGCCGCGCGCCGGGATGACCCGCTCCACCCGGCTGTCGTAGAGGATCGCTCCTACCCGGTTGCCGCGCCGCGTCAGCAGCCGCGCCAACACGGTGGTCAGGTCCACCAGGCGGTCCCGTTTCAATGCGTCGACGCCGCCGGAACTGGTGCTGCCGAAATCCATAGAGGGGCTGATGTCGAGCAGAAACCATGCCGTAAGATCGCGATCCTCGATATACTGGCGCACGTAGGGCGTGTCCAGGCGCGCCGTCACGTTCCAGTCGATGTGTCGCACATCATCGCCCGGGTGATATTCGCGCAGGTCGGCCAGGTCCAGCCCCGAGCCATAGAACAGGCTGCGATAGTCCCCCTGCAGGATCCCATCCAGCCTGCGGATCACCTGCCAGTCGAGGCGCTGCAAGATCTGTAGCGCGTTCTTGCGTTCAGTCGCTGGCGTCGACATTAAGCCTCCCTATAAAGACGCAAGTTGAAAACTTGCGGTACAGAACATGGTCAGGCGCTAGAGTAGACATGTTGCTTCAAGGGCAGCACCGGCGCGGGCACTTGCTCCATCACCCGCGCCAGGATCATGTCGCTGCTGATGTTATCGGATAGCGCCTCGTAGGACAGGATCAGGCGGTGGCGCATCACGTCCAGCACCATCTCCTGCACATCTTCGGGCAGCACATAGTTGCGGCCACGCAGCACCGCCAGCGCCCTCGCGGTGAGGATCAGGTTGATCGATGCGCGCGGGCTGGCGCCGTAGAGCAGGTAGCGCGCCATATCGCGCAGGCCGAACTCGGCCGGGCGCCGCGTGGCCCCCACCAACTGTACCGCATATTCCATGAGCAACGGATCGGCATAGACGTGGTCGGTCTCACGCTGCAGGGCGATCAGCTGCTCGGTGGTCAGGGCCATGCCCACGGGCTGCAGAGGCCCCGTCATGCGCTCCACGATCAGGTACTCTTCCTGGTCGCTGGGGTAGCCGATGAGCACCTTCATCATAAAGCGATCCACCTGTGCTTCGGGCAGGGGATAGGTGCCCTCGGTCTCGATGGGGTTCTGCGTGGCCAACACCAGGAAGGGATCGGGCACCATGAACGTCTCGCGCCCGATGGTCACCTGCCGCTCTTGCATCACCTCTAGCAGTGCACTCTGCACCTTGGCCGGCGCGCGGTTGATCTCGTCGGCCAGCAGCAGGTTGGTGTAAACCGGGCCGAGCGACGTCGTGAACTCACCCGTCTTCTGGTTATAGATGCGCGTGCCCACCAGGTCGGCGGGCACCAGGTCGGGCGTGAACTGGATGCGCTTGAACTCGCCGCCGATGGCCAGGGCCAGGGTCTTGATGGCCATCGTCTTGGCCAATCCAGGCACCCCCTCCACCAAGATGTGGCCGCGCGCCAATAGCGCCACCAGCATGCGCTCCAACATGTGATCCTGGCCCACGATGACCTTTTTCACTTCGTACAGCGCGCGCTCCATCAGCGCCCCGCCGCTCGGATTCGTTTCGTTCGCCATGTATCCTCCGATTATGTCTCGTACCGCAAGTTTGTAACTTGCGTCTTCCCGCTCGCAAAAGAACCGCAATTTGGAAAAATTGCGATACAAATGCTCTTATACCGCTACGTACCGCAAGTT
>CAYQDH010000714.1:0-2327 GCA_964416075.1 uncultured Anaerolineales bacterium
CCGTCGATCGTATCGATCAGGCCATGTTGCTTGCACATCATCAGCCAGGGGATGATGCCATAGGCTATCTCCCAGCCGTTCAGGCCATAATCGGCGGTCATGGCCCGCGCCTCTACGTTGCCCCGCGGGCTGGTCATATAGCCAAAGCAAAAGAGGTGGGCCGAGTGGACGCCATGAGTGACCTCGCCGGGCACGTTCATCACGTGCTGCCCCGCACATTGGGTGAGGCAAAAGCCGCACTTTTTGAGGCGACTCACCATCTCGGGCCGCTCGGGCCTGTGACCCCCGGCGCGGCGCCCGGGCGCAAGACCCTCGCGAGAGCCGTAAAGCGCCAGGTCCAGAAGGCGATCCGGCTGGGCCACGCGCACACCGCGCGTGCCGCACACGGCAATCGCCTTCAGGTTCTTGGATCCCATCACCGCCCCATATCCCCCCTGCCCGGCGGCATTGCCCGTCTCGGTCTGCAGGCAGGCGATGCGGCACAGGTTCTCGCCGGCCTGGCCACAGGCCAGCACGCGCGTCTGGGCGCCGTGGCGCGCGCGTAGCGCCGTGGTGGTGGCATAGGTGCCGGTACCCCACAAATCGCTCGCGTCGCGAAGCTCCGCGCGCTCGTCGTTCACCCACAGGTACACCGGCTTGTCGGCCCGGCCCACACACACGATCCCGTCATAGCCAGCGTATTTGACCTCTGCCCCCCAATGCCCGCCAAAGCCTGAACGGGAAAACGCCGAGGGTCGCTGCTGTGGCGCAATCCCAGCCACCACGCCACGCCCCCCGCCCGAAGCCACGGTGCCCGTGAGCGGGCCCACCATGGTGAAGAGCATATTGCCAGGATCCAAGGCGCCCACGCCGGGCGCCAACTCCTCCCAAGCGATGCGCGCCGCGATCCCCAGGCCCCCCACGTACTGGGGCACATAGGCGGCCGTCTCCATGGTAGTAATCGATCCCGTAGAGAGGTCCACGCGCAGGATCTTGCCCATCCAACCGTATTCCGTCGCCATATCGATTCGAGTCCTCCAACACGCAGATGCGCTGCGATCTGTATTTCGGGCGTGCGCCCCGTAACCCGCCCTCAGATGAATCACTATTATACTATGGGATCGCCTGTTTCCATCTTTCGCGAATTAGGCATCCCCCTCAGGCCCCTAATCCATGCGCTCATTCTCATCATAGATCGCCAGGATATTATCCAATGGCACATCCTCGATATACTCCTGGCTCGCCAGCAGAATATACCCACCCTGCTCGCACGTCAGCGCGCGAAAATGGCGCACCTCGGCCCGCACATCTTCAGTGGGATGGAAGGGTAGCAGTTCTTGCGTATCGATCCCCCCGTGGAAGCACATCCGGTCGCCGAAATCTCGCACCAGCCCCGCGAAGGCCATCCCCTCCGCCAGCACCTGGATCGGGTCCAGCACGTCGACCCCGTCCTCGATCCACATCGGGATGATGGGCCGCACCGCGCCGCAGCTGTGCTTCATCACCTTGCAGCCGTAATCGTGCGCCATGTCGAAATAGCGCTTCAGGGGTTTGCGAAAGAACCGCTCGAACATCCTCGGCGAGATCACCAGCCCGCGCTGGGTGCCGAAATCGTTGCCGAAAAAGGCGATATCCACCTTGCCCTGGGCTGCCTCCAGGTAGCGCCGCGTGCATTCCACCTCGAACGAGACCACGCAATCGATCACCGCCTCCACCATCTCCGGGCGCGTGTGCATCCACAGAAAATAGGTTTCCTGCCCGATGATCCATCCCACCTCGTGGAAAAAGGGAGACCACGGCGCGCCGTAGGTGGCATAGGTGTCGTGGTAGCGCTCGGCCTGCGGCAGGATGCCGCTGTAATCCAGCGCCTCCGCGCGCGGCCAGGGATGGGCGTACACATCGTCCACGGTGCTCTGCTCGTCGAAGGGATAGATCACCGGCCCCGCTGCATCGTCGTAGGAGCGCACCGCCCGCCCTGAATCGGCCACTGCCTCGTTGGGCAGCCTCTTCACTCCCCACATATTGGTCACATAGCCCCGCTCGTCGGGTGCGCTGTCGGGGGTGGAATAGTCGAAATTCACCCGTCGCAGGTCCACCTGCAGCGCCCGTAACAGCCCTTCGTAATCGCCCACGCCTAGGCGAGCGATCAGCGCATCGGTCACCTCGGCGTGCGCCCAATAGTCTGCTGGCGCCCGGTCCGTCCGCTTGTGGTTGATGGCGGCCAAAACCCGTTCTCGTGGCAGCATAGCTCGCGTCCTCCTGATGGCCGTGCTAGTTCGCTAGTGCGCTGCACGCTAACACAGCCCCCTGCAGGTGTCAAACGCCCTTCCCTACTCGTCGACGACGCA
>CAYQDH010000715.1:0-2319 GCA_964416075.1 uncultured Anaerolineales bacterium
GCAATTTGGAAAAATTGCGATACAAATGCTCTTATACCGCTACGTACCGCAAGTTTGTAACTTGCGTCTTCCGACTCGCAAAGGTACCGCAATTTGGAAAAATTGCGATACAAATACTCTTGTACCGCTACGTACCGCAAGTTTGTAACTTGCGTCGTCTCGCCCAGGAAGACCCTAATGGAAAATTGCGGTACAAAAGAATCAGAACGGCGGCGGGCCCGCTGCGCCCGCGGCCACGTCGATGGGCACGGCAAAGCCGATGCCGATGAACACCTTTTCCTCGGTGGGATTGGCCAACGCGGTGACGATGCCCACCACCTCACCATCGCGATTGAGCAACGGCCCCCCCGAGTTGCCCGGGTTGACCGCCGTGTCGAACTGGATGAGATCTTCCAGGACCTGCCCGGTCTCGGAAGACTCGAAATCCCGATCCAAACCCGAGATCACGCCCGCCGTCGTGGTATGCCTCAGTCCGAAGGGATTACCCACGACGATGGCCTCATCGCCCACGTTGAGCGCCCCGGGGTTGCCCAGGGTGGCGGGGACCAGCATGGGCACGGGCTCCAACAAGACGAGAACGGCGATATCTTTCTCGGGCAGGTCGCCCTCGATGGCCGCCTCCACCGTTGTGCCATCGGCAAACGTCACCCGGATCTGGCGAGCGCCCTCTACCACGTGCAGGCTGGTGAGGATGTGTCCCACGTCGTCGAGGACCACCCCCGAGCCAAGGCCCACACCGGGATCCTCGTCTTCGTCGCCCTCCCCGCGCGTGCTGATCAGCACCACCGAGTGGGCAATCCTCTGGTAGACGATGGAAGCTGTGGATGGCGGCGGTGTGGCTGAGGCCATCGCCTCAGCGACGAGGGTCTGGACGGCGACATCGGTGAGTTGCGGCTGCCGCGCTTGGGATGCCGTAATAGTCAGCAGGATAGCGAGGCCTACCACGAGGGCTACGCTGACAAGCGCCACCTGGCGCCAGGGGATAACGCGCCGCGGAGGTAAGGGCGATGCTTGAGCGGGCTGGGTGGGGGTAGCCTGAAAACGCGGCGGGATGGCCCGCGGCAGCGTCACCTTGGGGCGCGCCTCACGAGCCTGGCTCGGCAGGGTCGATTCGGGTTTGGGAACCCTGACGGGCCTAACGGACGATTCGATAGGATCTATAGACGGCCCACCGCGCGGCGCTGCGCGTCGGACCAAGCGACTCCATAGTGATTGCAACATAACTATTATCCATCCATACCGGCGCATTTTTAGTTTACCATAAACTGGCCAAGCCAGCAAAAGGACGAGTCACGTCAGGCCCAGAGCCAACCCAAAAGCCGCGATGGCGCTGGAACTACCGGCGTCCAACCGTTTGAATATAGACGCACACGACGTGGGGTGTATTCAGGCGCACAGGGGAATCCGGCACAGCGGCCAGGCCGTGCCGCTGGCGGAAAGCAGCTGGCGGCGCCCAACTGCAGAGGCGCCGCCCAATTACAGGGGTAGTCCTAGCTGATACCTCAGTACACGCACTCCCGGCAGGCCTGGGCAAAGGCGCTGAGGTTCTCGATGCTCCCGGTGAAGAACTGGTCGGAGGGGGCGCAGATATAGCCGCCCTCGGGGCAGGCGCTATGCAGCTGTTGCACCATCTCGCGGATCAGCTGCGGATTACCCCGCTCGAACCCCGCGTTCTGGTCGAAACCGCCGACAAAAAAGAGTCGGTCGCCCACGCGGCGCCGCGCCTCGGCCAGGTCGCAGTCGCCGCCCATCGAGGGCGGGGTCATCGTCTCCAGGCCGTCGGCGCCGTTCTGGGCCACCAGCTCCAGCATGGGCATCACCCCGCCGCAAAGGTGGTAGACGATCTTGGCGCCGTATTCGGCCCCATATTCGTGGATGGCGCGATGCTGGGCCTGGTCGTAGGGCAGGCAGAACTCGCGATGCAGCGCCGGGCTGATCACCGTGCTCGATGCGCCGCCCCCGCCCGATTCCACCAGGTCATAAGGCACCATGTCCGTCCTGGCCAGCGCGGCCAGCTTTTTCTGCAGCAGGGTATCCAGCACGTGGTGCATCCAGGCCGGGTTGTCGATGCAGGCCATGATCGCCGGCTGCACGCCATACAGACAACTGGAGAAGGTTTGCCAGGGGCTGAGCTGGCCCCAGTCGTACACATAGCCTCGCACGATCCCCTGGTCGCCCACGCGCTCCTTGGCTTGGAGCACCGGGGCCCAATCGATGCGCGCCGGCAGCGGCACGTGCCGCTCCCAGATCTCGAAATCGCGCTCTCCTTTGATGAGGAACTCGGTCGTCCACGTGGTATAGGGGTTCGATGCGCCCCTC
>CAYQDH010000716.1:0-2315 GCA_964416075.1 uncultured Anaerolineales bacterium
GACCTTCTCAGTCTCTGCGCCCACGCTAGCCGCCCCACGAAGGATCTGGTCGATCAGCAGGTCGGTGTTACCCTTGGCACGAGGACTGCCCACGAACGCTGTGACTCGCACGTTTTATTCCTTCTCCAGGAGATCGGCCACCCAGCCCACACCGAGGTCCTCAAGCTTGGCTCGCGTGGGCGCCCCGCTCTGTGGATCCCACCCCATCATGCCATAGAACGAAGCCAGCGCCGCATCGTACTGCTGCTGGGTGGGCGCTTTCCCAGCCACAGGGCCCGAAGCCATGGGCGTCAAGAACCGAGGATGCAACTGGTCATCGCCGCGACCCAGGCCCTGCAGAGCGTTAAAGGCTCGCGCCATATCGTAGGCGCGCTCTGCATCCAAGAACAGTTCCATGACAGAGGTATCCCAGCCGGTGACAGCCGCCATGAGGTCCTTTTTCTGCTCGGGTGTCCACGACTGGAACATGCAGATACCCGTCAGGTTGTTCAGTGTTCGCCATATCGTGCCGTAGCGCACCATACGCGCCTTAGCCGGGCTTAGGTCGGTGAAGGGTAGAGGCTCGATCACACTCAAGGGCTCTAGCTCGGCGATGCCACCTTGCGTCTGGTAGCCGTTGTCGTGCACGTTATGCATGTGATCCGCGCCCGTGGGTGAGACTGCGATCCCAAGCGCGTGGCCATACTTGACTCGAGGGTCGTGCATCGCCACCTCTTGACCCTTTTGCTGCATAGCAAAGCCAATGGAATCGCGGCCGATTTTGAGTGCGGCGCGCTTTGACCCCTCGGCCAGCAGATCCCCGAACCCTTCGCGGGCGGCAAGGCGTCTCAGCATCTCCAGCATAGCCGGGGCATTGCCAAAGCGCAGGTCGAGGCCCCCCGTATCCTGAGTGCCAATCAGTCCTCGCTCATAGCACTCCATAGCAAAGGCGATAGTCACGCCAGCGCCGATGGTATCGAGCCCCATCGCGTTACAGATTTGGTTGGCCATGTTCGTCACACGCAAGTCGTCGATACCACAGCAAGACCCAAAAGCTCCTGTGGTCTCGTACTCGGGGCCGCCATACTTTCGATCAACCTTGTACTCGTCGTCGTTAACCTCGACCACCCACTTGCACCGAATGGGACAGCCAAAGCAGGTATCGCGCGCCTGGTTGTAGGTAGCCAGCTGCGTCTCGGCGGATATCTTTTCAAATCCCTCAAAGACGCCCTCCTGGAAATTGCGCGTGGGCAGGCCGCCTGCGGCGTTGTTGGCGCGCACCATGCGCATGGTGGCCGTTGTTGAAAAGACAGCCGCGCCGGTGTTCTTATAGTTGTCACGAAACCACTTGGCCATTTCGTTGATCTTCTCAGGGTCCGCAGCAGGCGCACGCAGCGAGCCCCGCACAGCGATGGCGCGCAGTTTCTTGGAGCCAAACACGGCGCCCAGGCCCCCTCGACCGCAGGCCCGGTTCACATCGTGTATCACGTTCGCGATGCGCGACAGCTTTTCCCCTGCCGGGCCACATTGGCTCACGCGCACGCGCGAGTCGTTCAGCTCTTGCCGAATCTGCTCCTGAACGTCCCAGGTCTCTTTGCCCCACAGGTGGCCGGCATCCCGAATCTCCACCTGGTCATCGTTGATCCACAGGTAAACTGGCTTGGGAGCCACGCCCTCTATGATGAGGGCATCCCAACCAGCACGCTTGAACTCCGCACCCCAATTACCACCCACCTCAGACCCGGCGAAGCCACCAGTGAGGGGAGACTGGGCGCCAATCATGTGCCGGCCACCACCAGCGATCGGCTGGCCCGTCATAGGCCCCGTGGCGACAATGATCTTATTCTCTGGCCCCAAGGGATCAGCCCCGGGGGCGACCTCTTTAAGCAAGTAGTAACTGATAAAGCCCCAGCCACCCAGATAGCGACGCACGAATGCATCGTCGAGCGCCTCGGTGTTGATCGTGCCATCGGTCAGGTTTACGCGCAAGGCTTTGCCCCAGTAGCCACCACTCATGCTGTGTCCCACTCCTTTTCGTTTCTGCGGTTAAACTACCATCACTGGTTCAGCGAGCGACACGAGGATGCGTCCCCGAATCATAGGGGAGAGACGCATATCCCTTCAAAGCGAGCCCATAGCCCTCAACCAGCGCAGTATGGATTATAGCGTGCGGAAGCATGACGTCAACTGTACCTTCAGATCTAGCGCCGACTTGCTGCCTTGGCAGGATGCGCTAGAGCAGCGGACCCGAAAGGGAAAGCCCACGGAGAACCTACGACAACGGGAGCGTGACCCAGCGTCCCTGCTCCTCCCCCAGGCGGCTCGCCTCTAGCACC
>CAYQDH010000717.1:0-1989 GCA_964416075.1 uncultured Anaerolineales bacterium
AAATACTCAGGATGACGGGTGCGGGGAGGCTTGTGCTTCCGGCCCAATTGGCGCCGCGCGCCATGGGATGCTACTCATGGAGAAACACCTGTTTCAAGGGCGCCACACCCCTCCCGGCCTCGTCAAAGCGCAGCACCCCTTCCATGTGCTTGGTCCAGCGCTTCGAGACTTCCGACTCCCTCTGGATGCGCATCGACTCCTGGGGGTCGATGTGGCACTCCAGATAGGCAAACAGCTCGTCGCCCACGTTCCATATCGTATAGTTGTGGATTCCCGCCTCGTTCAGCATGGCCGTCATCTCCGGCCATATCTCGTCGTGCCGCTTTTTGTATTCCTCGATGTCGATCACATAAGCCTTCCAAGCCATCCTGTACATCCCCGTATCCTCCTCGTGTTATTCCGCTCTTCCAAAGGTGACCTCCGGTTGATCCTATCCAGCGATTCTCACCGGTTTTCTCACCCTATCTCTCTTTACCCCGCTCCGTTAGGGGTGGGCACCACGCCTGAACAGTTCCCGGAATGAATTCCGTTCCTGTTAGACAAAACGTGATAGATCACGTTATAATATGTTTTATTATGGTTTTTTATTTTTATTCCGGAATCCCTGCTCTAAAGCCGAAAGTGCGCCACATGCGTTAAAGCTCACTATACTACATTCTTAACGTTATTTATCATGTTTTGTGTATCACGCCAGAAAGGCCTTTCGGGCACGAATTCATTCGAGGAATGCGACGCGGCGGCGCCGCACGGGCATCGGCCGCGACTCACTCTACCTGGTTACCGCACTAATTCGCCAACTTTCATGCGAGGCATTGCATAGCGCCTATAGTAGCGATACACGGCGGTTTCACCCGTGATGTGCACCCGCAGTGCTCTCCGGCGCCCGCCGCACCCAAAACGCGCCCACTCGTCGTCTCGAAAACCCCCAGGCAAACGATGCCGTGGATGACGTCCATCCTGGCATAGTTGGAGATATGCCAGTCGAGGAAGGCCTTGGCGTTGCTCCTCTCTCGCCGCCAGCCCTCCACCTCGGGGATATCGAGCAGCTTGCGGAACTCGTCCAGGTCTTGTGCCGTGAAAGGCCGGATCAGCAGCCTATCCGTCTCTATTCGCATGGCCCCCCCCACTTACTGGCGTGCGCCGTGTCCGCGCCCCTCTCCCTCACAGCCAGGGCATCAGCACCTTGCGAGCGTAATCCTCCCAAGCGGGGCCAAAAATCTTGGCCAGGGCCTCCTCCTCCTGGGGCGCGTACCTGCGCGACGCCACATACAGCGCCGCCCCCACCACCACGCCCAGCCAGCTATTGAGCAGGAACCCCACCCAGGGCAGCACCAGCAGCGACACGCTCGTGTAGAGCGGGTGCTTGGCCAGGGCGTACGGCCCATGGGTGATCAGCCGCCCCTGGGGCACCTTGATCAAGATCAGGGCCACGGACCATAGCCACAGGACCACCCCTGGGATCAGCACGATGATCGACAACACCCGCAGCCAGGCGGGCGGCCCGCCCACGGCAAAGAACGAGGGAAACAACAAGTTCAGCGCCAGCCCGACGACCAGGACCGGCAACACGAACACGCCGATGCGGTCTCCACTGCCGACGAGGTTCTTCAGCTTCATATTCCTTCCTTTATGTACGGCGGGCGTCTCGCCCGCCAAACAGGGGGAACCTGGCTGCCAAGCCCCAAAGACAGAGGTTGATTATACCGGTTTCCACCTTTGTGTCTTGGTGCCTTGCCAGTCCGCCTTCCCCTCTAGTCCCGCTCCACCGGCCGGGCTTGCACCAGCGCGCGGCGAACGGTCCCCAGGTACCCCTTTTGCGTGGAGATCATGTGCTCCAGCGCCTGGCGGGGGGTCCACTCGCCCGGCTCGGGCTCGCGGTCCAGGTCGCAATCCTCCAGGCCCACCATGGCCCCCAGGAGCGCCCCGTAGGCCTCCATCGAGCGCGCCAGCATGCGCTGCGGCATGGTCTGCGTGGCGCCCAGCGAATCG
>CAYQDH010000717.1:2012-2313 GCA_964416075.1 uncultured Anaerolineales bacterium
CCAACTGGGTGGTATGCTCGCGCAGGTGGTCGCCAAAGCGCAGCAACACCCGGCGCACGGTGTTCCAGCGCGCCGAATCGGTCTCATACTTGAGCGCCGCGCGCTCCATGCCCTCCAGCTCGCCCAGGATCTGCTCCTGCAGCTCACGCAGCTGATCGAGGTACTCACCCACTTGAATTTCCGGCATGGTCTGCTCCTTGTTTGATCTCTGAGCCACGGGGTAAACCCGCGTGCAACGTGCGCTCTGGGGGCTCTCGGCCCAAAGGCGCTCTCTCCGACGCGCGTGATGCTGGGCGCATAG
>CAYQDH010000718.1:0-2303 GCA_964416075.1 uncultured Anaerolineales bacterium
TCCCTGCACTGACTGAACGCACTGACGTATTTCTCTGGAGTGATGGCTTCCCCGTTAGCCGGTCCTCCGGGCCTTTCCGCTGCCAGGTTAGGCTCGTTGCCAATGATCCAAATATGGCACCCCTTGGATCGCTCCACAAAGTTGCCGCAGCGTACGGCAAAGTCATGGTAGTATTCTGAGTGCGGGAGTGTTCCCTGCTCACGGTAACCGTGGTTAAGCCGGGCAATCACACCATAACCACCGTCCGCCAGGTCGGCATAGGATCGGCTGCCCCAATTCGCGGGATTACGTCCTAGCTCTTCCGTGCAGAGCACCCAACCTTTGTGGTTGGCCCAGGCCATGAGATGTTCGCCGCCCCGGTCGTGGAGGCCGAAAATGAAAGGGGATTCTCCTATTGGTAGAGGGTTCGGAGCAGGAACTGTCGGTATACTCGTCGGTTCGGGCACGACGAGAGTCTGGCCGGCATGGATCAGGCTGGGGTTTTTGATGTCGTTGTAGATGGCTATCACGGTTGCCTTCTTGGCATCGCCGTAGTAGATTTTCGCGATACTACCCAGGCTCTCGCCCGACTGCACGGTATGGGTCACCGTTCGGACTCCCCAGCTCCCCACCCAACCAGCCAGTCCATACACCAGAATGCGGCCGAGGTCCTGGCCCAGATCCGCCGCACGAGCCGCGGCGCGACGAAACATAACTTCATCCAGCATGACCTCTACCTTGCGTTCCGCCATGCATCCCCTCCAACCCAAGCTCGTGGTCGTATACTCATGTCAGCGGGGCACACGCAGGTCACCCATCCTCTTGGTGATGCGGCGACTGTCCATATCCTCCAGAAATGCCAGTGCGTATTTGCGGCTTGTGCCGAACAGATCTCGCACCTCTGCCACGGTAATCTGTTGATGCTGCTTCAGATAATCCAGCAACTGCTGTTGCATCTCTCGATGCGTCTGGAAATCGAAAACGACCCCTTCTCCCACCTTGATCAACTGCCCGGAGTCAAGCAGGAATTGCAGTACATCGGGCCCAACGATCTCTTCAACCTGGGTGAGCGATGGGGGGGTATGGGGACTAGCCCGGAACTCGGCTAGCACCCTCTCTACCAGAAGTTGCTGCTCATTTGATAGCCGAGCCTGGTGTTCCGGCAAGGAGACTACCGTCGCGGTAGCGTTGAGGTAACCATCCTGCGCGGCGCGATCCAAGGTCTGGTTAGCCATAGGCCCAGTAATGCGCAGACGACTCTTGATCTCCTCACGGGGCATGCCTGGACGCAACGGATACTGCACGTGGTAGGGTTCGAGTATCCGCCTGGTCTCAGCGAGCAGTTCGTTCCAGCTCTCTCGGGAAACGACAGCGACTGATCCTCGGCCAACGTAGGGAATCTCTGGGAGTGGTCCACCGAGCAAGAGTATCTCATCCTCTTCTAGTAGTACCTCCAGCGTCCGCACTACCTCGTCTGCTGGCAGCTTGCTGCGACTGACCAACTCCCTCAGTTCGAGTGCCCGCTCCGCGGCGAGTATTTGCAGCAGCACGTCACTCGGTGAACCATGCAGAAGGCTCTCCAGTCGCTCAATAGTTTGGCGTCTGAATCGCTGGTGGCGCTGTGACGGGTGTGGCTGCACGATTTGCCCTCCCCCAAGCGTGACACTTGGCGAAGGCGATCGCACGATGTAGTGGTCCCCACGCGCCACTACAAGCGGTTCTAGCAGTCTAAACTGTGCCCAGCCTTCTTGTCCGGGCCGCAATTCCTCCGCATCAAGGAGGCGCACGTGGGCTTCTGCCCTGGCTGAGCCTGTGTAAAGCTCGATCAGCGTGTTGTGCTTCAGAGGCCATGGGACCGATGCCAGGTAGCGCAGTTTGGCATCAATGAGCATGGTTGAATCGAATGATCCGGGATGAACGACGACCTGGCCTCGGTAGAGGTCCTCCACCGCAACGCCGCTCAGGTTGATGGCAACACGCGAGCCGGGCAGCGCCTCTCTCTGCTTGGTCTTGTGTGTTTGTAGGCCGCGTATCCTGGCCTTCATATCGCCTGGCAGAATATCGACCTCATCTCCCACCGTGAGCTTGCCATCAACCAATGTGCCAGTGACGATCGTTCCAAAGCCTGAGATCGTAAACACGCGGTCGATAGGTAGGCGAGGTCGTCCCAAGTCGAGTCTCGGCTGGCTCTCGTCCAACAACATCCTGTTCATGGGCGAGCGCTCGGGCGCCGCGCTGGTCGACACGGGCTACTGCACGCACGGCGCCCAGACCCTGGCGCTGGTGCAATCGGCGCTGGGCGGACAGCCGCTGGACCGCATCCT
>CAYQDH010000719.1:0-2302 GCA_964416075.1 uncultured Anaerolineales bacterium
GCGTTGATGGGCGCCGTGACGCGCAAAGAGCTTCCGGATTACATCAAGGGGATCATAAAGCTCAGTTAAGCCCGATAATACTGGGTTTTGACAGGATTAACAGGATTGACAGGATGATAAGGCCCACCGAGGAGCGCTTTGCATCCCGGTTGTCCATGTGGCATTCGTGGTAGGGGCCGAAAGTGCGTCGATTCCAATACTTGATGGGTAGGGCCGGTAGGGTGACCGGTCCCTATCATCGTCTTGATGGCGAGGGCCGATCTTGAAGCTCTGTGGGGGTGAAGGATGCTATTGACCTATCGTGTGATACCGAGCCAGTGGAAGCCGGACGCGCCGTTCCATCGTCTGTTGTCCGTGCTCAGGGCGCATCGTCCGGCGGTGGATGGTGTCTTGCTCTTCACCGAGGAGACGGGGGTGGCCTATACGCCGCTGGAGCAGGTGGCCGAGGGCGCCGCCGTGCTCAAGGAGCGCATCGCCGCGTTGCGTTCCGCCGGTGTGGAGAGGGTGGACATCAACGTGCTGGCCACACTGGGCCACTGGGATGTGCCCGCCGGGCTGATGCCGGCGATGCGTTTCCAGCCCATGGTGGGCCACGATGGACAGGTCTCCACCTCCTGCGCCTGCCCCAATAGCCCGGGGTTCCGCGCCTACTGCCGCGAGCGCTATGCCACGGTGGCGCGGGCGGGGGCGGATGTCATCTGGGTGGACGACGACCTGCGCATGAGCCACCACGGCCCGACCTACCCCTGCTTCTGCCCCATCTGCCTGGCGGTGTTCGGGCATGGGTTGGATCGCGAGGCGCTGGTGGCGCAGCTCAACGCGCCGGAGAACGGCGTCCTGCGCCAGGAATGGAGCGACTTCTGCGCGGCCTCGGTGGAGAGCCTCTGCGCCGAGATCCGCCAGGCGGTGGAAGGGGCCAGCCCGCGCACCGCGCTGGGGCTGATGACCATCGGCCACAGCCACAGCACCTACGCGGGATATCCCATCACGCGGTGGATGGAGGCCTTGGGCGCCCGCCACAGCCGCCCGGGGCACGGCTACTATAACGACCAGGCGCCGCGCGCCCTGCTGAACAAGGCGCTGGACGTGGGTCGCCAGGTGCGCGATTACCCGCCCGAGGCGCAAGGGGATATGCAGTATGAGCTGGAGAACTATCCCTACATCACCCTGGACAAGGCGGTGCGCACCGTCCTCAACGAGTGCGCGGCCGCACTGGCCATGGGCTGCAACGGCATCGCCTTTAACGCGCTGCGCCCAGGCGCGCCGGAGGATTACGAGCCGCTCATGGAGGCTATCGAGAAGGAGCGCCCCGTGTGGGAGGCGCTGGTGGAGGGGGCGGAAGGGCTGTCCCTGGTGGGCCTATGGCCAGCAGACCACCGCGAGCTGATGGCCCGCCGCGAGGTGGATGAGCGCGGCTGGTTCTGGGAGGGCGGCGCCTACGACATACAGCGCCCGAACGCCCTGGCCGAGATGGGTGTGCCGTTGACCACCGACTCGCGCACGGCCCGCGGCGTGCTGCTGGCTGGGCGGGTGGCCGAGGCGTTCAGCGACGAGGAGCTGCGTGGCATGCTGACGCGTGGGGTGTGGATGGATGGGGAAGCGTTAGGCGTGCTCTGGGCGCGGGGCTTGGGCGAGCTGGCCGGCGTGCGCCCTGGCGAGCGCTTGCCCGGCGGGATGGCCGAGCGACTGACGATGCACCCGCTCAACGGCGCGGGCGCCGGGGACGTGCGCGAGGCCCTGGTGGGGCCGGGGGATTTCACCTGCAACCTGATCCCCGTGGCCGAGGGGGTGGGCGACCTAGCCCATCTGGACTATTGCAATGGGATCGATGGCGGCTCGTGCCTCTCCACCTATACGAACGCCCTGGGCGGGCGCGTGGTGGTGAGCAGCTACGCCCCCTGGCAGCGGCTGGGACGCGCGGCCAAGCGCCGCCAATTGCTGGCCCTGGCCGATTGGCTCTCCGGCGGGCGCTTGCCGGTGCTGATCGAGCAGACGGCTCGCGTGGCCCCGCTGGTGCGCCTCAGCGAGGATGGGCAACGCGTGGTCGTCCTGCTTCTGAACATGAGCTTCGATGCCACGGGGCCGCTCACGTTGCGCCTGCGCGCGCAACCGGGGGAGGTGAGCCTGAACGCCAGGGGTTGTCCCATACCCCTGTCTGCGGAGCGGCAGGGAGAAGAGACCGTGGTGAGAGTGCCGTCGATCCCGGCGTGGCAGACCGCGGTGATTATCGGCGCCTAACGCGCCAGGAGGGTACGATGGCTCGCCTGTCGCTCTCCTTCCTCGGTCCCTTCCAGGTGACCCT
>CAYQDH010000720.1:0-2265 GCA_964416075.1 uncultured Anaerolineales bacterium
GCCGACGGCGACGCCTACCGAAACGCCGACGGATACGGCGACACCCACCGAAACATCGACAGAGACGCCGACGGATACAGCGACGCCCACTGAAACGCCGACGGCGACGTACACGGCGACGCCCACCGAAACATCGACAGAGACGCCGACGGACACGGCGACGCCAACGCTGACTCCTACAGAGACGGCTACAGCGATATCTACGCACACAGCGACGACAACATTCACGCCCACGAGCACGCCGACGGCCACGGTCACGGATATCCCGACGCTGACCCTTACGCCATCCGCGACGGCTACGCCGTCTGCGACGCCGCAGCCGCACGATGTGACCTATGCTGCGGTGGCCGATGCGGATGTCGATAGCTGGTCCCCTGACAGCAACCATGGGCGCAACGGCACCATAACCTTGCGGACGATGAGTAACAAGTCGCCGGTGATACGGTTCTCTCTGGCAGATATCCCCGTGGGGGCCGTGGTGCAAAAAGCCACGTTGCGCGTTCGCACGACCGGAGAGCAGAGATCGGCCCTGCGCACCCACGTCATTGGCCTGCGCCGCGAGTGGGCAGAGAACCAGGTGACCTGGAACCTGGCGTCTACGGGGAACCTTTGGGCCGTGCCAGGGGCCAAGGATATCAGTCTGGATCGCCTGGAGCAGAGTGTTTCCAGTGCCCTGGTGACAGGTGGCGACCGTTGGTGGGAATGGGACGTGACAGCCCTAGTGCAAGAGTGGACCAGCGGCAAGCTGGCCAACAATGGCCTGATCTTGGACTGTTCGGACACAAGCGTCCATGCCGAGGTCAGCGTCACCACGCGGGAATATGGGCAGCCCGCGCAGCTTTCGATTCGTTACATCGTGCCAGCGCCCACTTCTACACCGGCGCCAACCGGAACAGTCAGTGCGACGGTGACCGTTTCCCCGACCCAGACGCCGGCGCCGACGGATCCGGCAACACCGACTCTCACACCGACGAGCAGTCCGACGGCAATCACGGTAGAGGCGCCTACGGCGACTCCCGCTCAGCCTGTGACGCCAGGGGCCCAGGATGTGGTGTTGGAGGTGCTAGAGGACGCGGTCCTGGATAGCTCATTTCCCGATCGTAACCAGGGAAGCGATGGCACCATCGCCTTGCGGACCGCCGGATCCGGATCGCCAGTGTTGCGCTTCTCTCTGGCGGATGTTCCTATGGGGGCGGTGGTGAACCAAGCCACTCTGCGCGTGCACACGACGGGCGGGACCGAGTTGGATCTGTGGGTAGATGTGGTTCGCCTGCGACGCGAGTGGGTAGAAGCCGAGGTGACGTGGGATGTGGCCGCCACAGGGCAGCCCTGGGCCGTGCCTGGAGCCAAGGATATCGGCCTCGATCGCTTCCCCTTTGTTGAGTCGGGTGTGCTGATGACAGGCGATGACCGTTGGTGGGAATGGGACGTGACGACGCTGGTACGAGAGTGGGCGGCTGGGAGCTCGCCCAACTATGGCTTGATACTGACCTGCGAAAGTGTGAGCGTGGACGCTGAGATCAGCGTGGCCACGAGAGAATATGGGCAACCGGCGCAACTCGTCATTAATTACACCGCCCCCGAGGCTGCCAGGCCCAACCGCTTACGAGGTGCACTGGCCATGATGGCGCGTATCCCGGCTCTGCCATGAAGGGGGGTCTCGAGACCCCCATCGGCGGAGTCATCTCTACAGCAGGCCGGTTATCATGCCCCCATCCACCTGGATGGTGCAACCTGTCATGAAGGAGGCCCTCTCGGAGGCCAGGAAGGTGATGAGGGCTGCCAGTTCCTCCGGCCGGCCCAGGCGGCCCACGGGGATCAGGCTCTCCCATCGAGCGATGATCTCGCCGGGGGCCTTGCCCTCTTTTTCTGCGTCGGCGCGAGCGACATTGCGCATGCGATCTGTGAGAAAGTAGCCAGGGCATACGTTGTTCACGGTGATGCCCTCTGCGGCGACCTGCCTGGAGAGGGTCTTGGCCATGGCGATGACGCCTGCGCGAGCAGAGTTAGACAGGATGAGCGTAGGGCTGGGCTGCTTGACGGAGAAGGAAGTGATGTTGATGATGCGACCCCAACGACGCTGCCGCATACCTGGCAGTACCCCTCGCGTGAAGCGAATGGTGCTCATGAGGTTCAGGTTGACGGCATTTAGCCAATCCTCGTCCGTCATGTCGGTAAACTGCCCCGGCGGGGGGCCCCCTGCATTGTTCACCAGGATATCGATGCGCCCAAACTCACGTTCCACGGTGCGTACCAGGGCGTCAA
>CAYQDH010000721.1:0-2263 GCA_964416075.1 uncultured Anaerolineales bacterium
TCACCTGGCCAACCAGCATCAGGTAGGCCAGGGAGAGCACGTAGAGAGGGATGACAATCCTTAGGATGGTGCGCCATTCGGCGTTCTGATGCTGCGGTTCCTCCATGTTTTGCCTCCCCATGTTTCGCAAGCGTGGTGGTCCGCGGCCGGTCAGAGATCAACCGTTCACCGAAGCGAGATGTCTCGGCTAGGCGTTCCAGGCCAGGTGGCCGTAGGTGCGCTCCAGGTAGTCGATCTGGGCGGCGCTCAGCGGCTCGTCCAGGATATCGGCCACGTTCTGTTGTAGGTGCTCGATGCTGCCCGTGCCGATGAGCACAGTGGAGACGGCCGGGTGACATGCGGCGAACTGGTAGGCTGCCCGGGTGAGCGAGGGGATGGGCTGGCCCACGGCGCCCAGCCCCAGCGGGTCCTCCGCGCGCGGGGCCGCGATGCTCAATTCACCACGGGCGATCATCTCGCCCAGGCGGGTGACGGCTTCCTTAGGCGTGCGCAGCGACGTGCGCACCGAGGCCATGATAAAGACCCCCACCTGTTTCTCCTGGGCCAGGGGCAGGACGCGTGCCGCCGCCGCCTGGTTGAGGATGCCATACTTGACCATGAACGTCTCAAAGAGATCGTCCTGCAGCGCTTGCAGCAGCATCTCGTGCGTGGGGTCGCCGGCCGCGGTCTCGGTGATGCCGACGTGGCGGATCTTGCCCGCCTCGCGGGCGCGCAGCGCCGCCTCATGAAAACGCTCCACCACGGTGCGATACTCGCCCGCGGTCACGCCGTGATATTGCAGCACGTCGATGGTCTCCACGCGCAAGCGACGCAGGCTCTCCTCGAGCTGGCGGTCCAGCTCGCGCGGGTCATCGCCCAGCTCTTTGCCCACGTGAGGCTGGAACTTGGTGGCGATGATATAGCGTTCACGGGGCACGCCGGCCAGGGCCTGGCCGAGCAGCTCCTCGCTGCCGCCGTAGGAGGGCGACGAATCGAAAATGTTGATCCCCAGGTCCAGCGCGGCGCGCACGACGCGCTGCGAATCGGCGGCGCTGTGGCCGGTGCCCTGGCCCAAGCGCGAGGCGCCTCCGCTGCCCAGCCCGGCCAGTGATACCTGAAGGCCGGTGCGTCCCAAGGGTCGATATTGCATGCCAAACCTCCTTTGTCGTCGGTTGTCGGTCAGCGGCGAACAGTTTTCAGCTGACAGTCAACAGTTTTCAGTGGCCTGCGGCCCATGATCGTAGCAGGCGCGGATCTTGCCTCAGGCCCACGGCGGGTGACCCATATGAACACGGATGGGATATGGCAGGGCACCCAGCGCGCCGTGCGGGATCTGGGCGATGCCTCGGCGTTCTACGGCCTGTGTAGATTATAGTATTCGTGGGGCTGGAAAGGCAAGGAGCAGTGCTGTGCCATCGTCGCGGTCATGACATGCCGAGCCCGCCCGGCCATGAGTTGGGAATCACGGTGCGATTCCCAACGCCGGGCTACATAACGGTACCCCATGAAGATGGGGTTAGGGACGAGCGGCAAGCCCGATTGATGGGGCGTGGTTAGTAGCCGGTGCACTTGATTCATCGGCAGGCGCGGACACTCGCGTCGGCCTTGATCATGTCGCACGCCAGCAGTATCATCCTCGTGGCCAGGGGCTAGCGGCGCAGGTCCCTGGCTTGGGGCGTACCGTTATCTAGCGCCCGCGCGTGATTCCGCCGGTCTGGGGAGGTGGATATGGGTGACGAACTGGAGCGTAGGACGGAGGTGCTGCGGCAGATCCTTATGGACGATGGGATCTATCCCAACAATGCGGCGCTGCCTTTGCTGGTGTACCGGGCGGCCATCGATCTTTCGGGCGCAGATGACCCTGCTGCAGTGATCGAGGCCTTGTTCCGGGCCAACGGGTGGGACAACTCTTGGCGCAACGGGGTGTATCGCTTTCACCACTATCACAGCACGGCGCACGAGGTGCTAGGGATCTATGCGGGCCAGGCGCGGGTGCAGCTCGGCGGGGAAAAGGGGCTCGTGGCCACAGTGGGCCGGGGGGATGTGGTGATCATCCCCGCGGGGGTGGCGCACAAAAACCTGGGCTCCAGCGCCCATTTCCGCTGCGTGGGCTCGTACCCGGTCGCGCCGGACGGCGTTGGCCAGAGCCCTGACCTGATGGAGGGGCGCCCGGGGGAGCGCACGGCCGCGGACCGGCGCATCGCCGCGGTGGCGCTGCCGGGTGGCGATCCTGTGTATGGCGCGCGGGGGCCGCTGGTCGAACACTGGCTACGCCGCTCCTAGT
>CAYQDH010000722.1:0-1876 GCA_964416075.1 uncultured Anaerolineales bacterium
ACATCCTGAGGGACCTCGATGGCCACAGTATCCATCATACACCTTCCTTTCGCCTGCACACCCTTATTATACACCCTTTCTGTTCCGCTGGCCCATGCCGCCGAATGCCATACAGGACCTTGTCATTGTCGCAATGCTGTCATGCTGACCGCAGGGAAGCATCCCCGTCTACTATGGCGGAGGCCTTTCGCGCCGGTGGAGTACACCGGACTGCTCAGAGCCTGCTCTGAGGAACAAAGGGGTCGCCGCCACGGCGACTTGGGGCCAAGCCCTGAATGCTATAGAATGGGGTCTAGGTGGGCCACCCCTCCTAATTCGGGAGGCGTTTGGGCTTGCCAGCACTGTAGATGTAAGGATAGGATGCTTGCCCATGCCCGCCGCGCGACGCGAGTTCCAGATATTCGCCAAACCGATCGGCGCCACCTGCAACCTGGATTGCCGCTATTGCTACTATCTGCGCAAGAGCGAGCTCTATCCGGGGGATGAGCCGCTGCGCATGCCCGATGACCTGCTGGAGGAATACATCCGGCAGCATATCCTCGCCTGCCCCAGCCCCACGGTCTTTTTCGCCTGGCATGGCGGCGAGCCCACCGCGCTCGGTGTCGACTATTTTCGGCGCATCGTGGCCCTCCAGCACAAGCACGCGCCCCCCGGGCGCCGGGTGATGAACGGCATCCAGACCAACGGCACCCTGCTGGACGAGGGATGGTGCCGCTTCCTGGCCCAGAACCGCTTCTACGTGGGCCTCAGCCTGGATGGCCCCCGCGCGCTGCACGACGCGTACCGCGTGACCAAGGGCGGCCAGCCCACCCACCAGCGAGTGGTGCAGGCTATGCGGCTATTGCAGCGGCATCGCGTCCCCACCGATACCCTGTGCGTGGTGCACGACCGCAACGTGGGCCACCCTCTGGAGGTTTACCGCTACCTCAAGGAGATCGGCGCCGACTACATCCAGTTCTTGCCCCTGGTCAACCGCGACGCGGGGGACGGCGGTCGAGACGATTGCCCTACGGGGGTGACGACGTGGGGCGGCGGTCGAGACGACCGCCGTACGGGGGTGACGACGTGGGGCGGCGGTCGAGACGATCGCTCTACGGGGGTGACGGCGGAATCGGTGCCGGCGGAGGCCTATGGCCAGTTCCTCAGCGCCATCTTTCGCGAGTGGATGCTGCACGACATGCGCCGCATCGGCGTGCAGATCTTTGAGGAGGCGGCCAAGCCGTTGCTGGGGCTGCCGCACGAGATGTGCCACTACCGGCCCACCTGCGGCGACGCCCCGGCCCTGGAGCACAACGGCGATTTCTACACCTGCGACCATTTCGTCGATCCGGAGCACCTCGTCGGCAATCTGCGCCGGACGCCGCTGGTCGAGCTGCTGGATAGCCCCATGCAGCGCGCCTTTGGCCAGGCCAAATGGGACGCCCTACCGCGCCAGTGTCGCGCCTGCGAGGTGCTGGATATGTGCCACGGGGGGTGCCCCAAGGATCGCTTCCTGCGCACCTCCGACGGCGAGGAGGGGCTGAATTACCTCTGCGCCGGGCTGAAGGCCTTTTTCACCACGGTGCGGCCCCCCCTGCAGGCGCTGGCCGCCTCGCGCCGGCCGGGCCAGGTGGTGACGCGCATCATGGACCTTCCGGCGTGCGGCGAGGCGTTGCCCGCACCCGTCATCGGCCGCAACGACCCCTGCCCCTGCGGCAGCGGCAAGAAGTACAAGCAATGCTGCATGAGAAAGACGCTTGCTTGAGCATTCTGGCGGAGTCTATACCGTGTCCCGAGTCTACAGTCCCAAACGCCGACGCACCTCTGCGGGGGAGATGCCCCCTTCTACCTTGTGTCGCTTCCGTGATCGCTCGATCAAGGCCAAGAACTGAGGATG
>CAYQDH010000722.1:1886-2256 GCA_964416075.1 uncultured Anaerolineales bacterium
CGTAACTGTCTCCAGGTCGGCGTTCTCAATCGACACCAGGGCGGCAACCGGCTTGCCATCGACGGTCAGGATCACAGGCTCCTTGTCCACATCTCGCGCATACTCCGCCAGCGGCTTGGTCGCCTTGGCCATCTCTACCGTTTTCATAGCTCGATTACCTCTCTGCCAATCCGAACAAGGTTCCTTTGCTTGATACCGACCGCGCGCACGTACACAGTGGGCTCACTCTATGATCCATAGTAACATCCTGGCAGCGGTTTGTCGAATCTGATGCAGGGCTTTGTCATTGTCGCGTTTTTGTCATGCTGAGTGCAGCGAAGCATCTCGGTTTACTGGAGCCGAGACCCTTCCTTTGCAGCCAGAGCCTGCC
>CAYQDH010000723.1:0-2254 GCA_964416075.1 uncultured Anaerolineales bacterium
ATACGCCTTCTATGGCGATAATGGTCGAGCTCGACGAGGCCGAGTACGCCCTGCGCGGGCTGTTGGCCGAACACGAAGCAGCACTCCGCGAGAGGGTCCATCCGTCGGTGCAGTCGGGCTCGGGTGCGGAAAAAGAGGGCCCTCTCAGCGAGTCGAACCCCAAATGAGAGCATAGGCGAAGGGGCGATACCTTGAGCAAGTCCGCCGCTTTGTAGGCGCCGACTACTGGTCGACCGACGCAATGGAAGGGGTGCGGCTGTGCCAGGATCTGGTCGGGGAGAGTAAATAGGAAGAACGTATGCCCCCAGGGGAATTCGAATCCCCGTCGCAGCCTTGAAAGGGCTGTGTCCTAGGCCACTAGACGATGGGGGCCTCGAGCGAACGTCGCATATTGTACCACGGGCTGTGGTCCAGGTCAAGTTTCGTGCGCGCGACTAGTCTGTTTCCTTGTCGATTTCACTCGTCACACCATAGACGGGTATGACGAGCACCTTGTCCACGCGCGGGCCATCCATGTCCAGGATCTCGAAACGAAGCCCCAGCCACTCGAAATGATCGGCAGCGGTGGGGATGCGCCCGATCTGGGACATGACGAAACCGCCCAAGGTCTGGTACAAGCCCTGTTCCTCGCCGGGCAAGTCCTCCAACTGAAAAAGCTCTTTGAACTCGTCCACGGGCAACATGCCATCCAACAACCAGGACCCATCCTCTCGCTGTACCACGGGGGGCTCGGCCAATTCCTCGGCCGAGGGGATATCGCCCACGATCGCCTCCAGGATGTCGGTCAGCGTCACCAGGCCCTGTATGCTACCATACTCATCCAGAACCATAGCCATCTGCGTGCCCGATTGCTTGAACACCTCGAGCACCTTGAGCGCGGGCATGATCTCCGGCACATAGAGCGGCTTGCGGACCATGGCCCGCAGGTTGAAGGGTTCGCCGGCCAAGCTCCTGGCCAACAGGTCCTTGGCGTCCACTTCTCCCAGGATGTTATCCAGGCTGCCCTGTGCGACAGGAAAGCGCGAATAGGGGCAGTCGACGATCTTTCTCTCGAGCACCTCGGGCGAGTCCTCGACATCGAGCCAAGCAACCTCATGGCGCGGCGTCATCAGGGCTGAAGCTCGGCGGTCTCCCAAGGAGAACACACTCTCCACCAGGTCCTGCTCGGCTGCCTCGAACACGCCCGCTTCGGTGCCCTGCTCCAAGAGCACCTTGATTTCTTCCTCAGTGACCGGAGGTTCCAGGGATGGCTTGACGCCCAGGATGCGCAGAATGAGCTCGGTGGAGGCGCTGAGCAAGCGTACCGCGGGAGAGGCCACCACAGACAGCGAGCGCATGAGGCCGGAAACAGCCATGGCTATGCGTTCGGGGTCATTGAGCGCTAGACGCTTGGGGGCCAGCTCACCGACCACCAGCGAGAGATAAGTGGTACCCAGGACAACAAGCGCCACGGCGATGGCCTCACTGTAGGGCGCCAGCCAGGAGATCTGCGCGAGATATGCGCCTAGGCGGGTGGCCACCGTTGCGCCGCCCAAGGCGCCGGCGAGAATACCAATCAGGGTGATGCCAATCTGTACAGTCGACAGAAAACGGTTGGGGTTGTTGGCCAATTCGTAGGCCGTGGTGGCTCCGCGCCGGCCCTCCTCCGCGTGCTGTTGCAGCCTCACCTTGCGCGACGAGACGACGGCCATCTCGGACATGGAAAAGAGGCCATTGGCCAATACCAGGAGGAGAATGATGGATATCTGGCCTAGCAACGACATGGTGCACCTTCCCTTTCCCACAACCAGTCCCAGGCCGGGGGGGGTGTGGTATTCCATGGCCGCAGGCGCGCCCAACCTAAACAACAGTCATCATCTTCCATGTGGCTAAGTGCGTTCCTCCAACTCGAGCTTAGTATTCTACCTCAGCGGTATCTGGTTCTCTTGACTCGTATATCTGCCAGTGAACTCGGGATTGATCATATTGGGTGCGCGGTTCCTTATGCTCCGCTGGGTGCCCGACGTAGATTACGCCCAGGGGCGTTACGTGGCGCGGTAATGCCACGCTCTTGGCTACGTGATATACAAAGGGCGCGATGGGATGAACCCCAATCCATACAGCCCCCAAGCCAAGGCCGGTGGCCGCCAGCAGAATGTTCTGCGCCGCAGCACTACAATCCTGGATCCAAAAGCCTTGAGCGACAAGAGGGAGTGCGCGACTCTTGTTGCCGCAGACTATGATCGCTGCTGGCGCGTCATAGTGCCCCAACACC
>CAYQDH010000724.1:0-676 GCA_964416075.1 uncultured Anaerolineales bacterium
CTGGGTGTCATGCGTAAGACGACTCGGTTGCAAAGTGTGTTGGTGAGGGGAGGATTTGGCAAAAAAGGGCTCTGGGATCATCCTGAGAGTGACGAGCAAACAGGAGATCACAGAGCCCATGAATATCATAGGACGAGGTCGCTGTTTTGTCCAAAAGGTACGGGAGTTAGACGGGCGATCCGCATGGGAGTGGCGACGCTGTCCCCGATGTGGCGAGACTTGGACGCGCAAGAACGGGGGGCGATTTCGGTATCCCTGGACGTTGGAGGGCCGCCAGACGGTGCGCATCCAGCGGCATTGGTGTTACAGGTGCAGGAGGACATACAGCGAGGAGCATGCGCGGCTGGTGGCGGGGAGTTGGTACGCGCGGGATGTGCATCGCTGCGCGATGGACAAGTGGGTGCATGAGCGGAGTTCGTTACGGCGGGTGGCGGAGTCATTGCGTTCGCTGATGGGTCGGCAAGAGCGCTGGTGGCTATGGCACATAGAGGAAGAGAAGCCCCAGGAGCAGGGGGCCTGCACCTTGCACCACACCACGGTGCAGCGCTGGCTGGACGGTGCTGGGCAGAAAGCGCAAGAGAGTGTGCCGGGCCAGATGGCAGGGCTGACTTGCTCGGGGCAGATGGGCACCGACGGACTATGGGTGCGGCTACGTGGCGGGGGCAAGCGGGTGGTG
>CAYQDH010000724.1:686-2233 GCA_964416075.1 uncultured Anaerolineales bacterium
GCCGCGAGTTGGAAGGCGCTCTTTGAGCAAGCGAAGAGCATGGGCCTGGCGTGGGAAACGTTGAACGGCCTGACCAGTGACGGAGCGCAGGGGTTGCTCTCCTATCTGCGCGAGGCATTTTCGTGGGTGCATCATCAACGCTGTGTCTGGCACCTATGGCGCAGCCTGGCTGCGGACCTGGCCAAGTCCGTAGCGCAGGCTGCCCAAGGATTGGCCGAGGATCTGGCCAAGACGACCCAACGAGCGGTGCGCAAGGAACTAACCGCCCTGTTGCACACGGTAATCGATGCTCCAAGCTATGAACAGGCCGAGGTGGCCTTGGCCCAACTGAAAGCCCACGCCCACGGAGCCATCTTGGCTCGCAAGGTCAACGAGCAACTAGATCGTCTGCTCTTCCCCTTGCTGCCGTGCCATCAGGGCTTGTCGCGCATCGCTCCCGAGTGGCTGTGGCGGGATTTCCGCTTACGCTTGAGCCATGGGCGCAACCACGGGTCCGACGAGCGTTGGAAGCGGGCCACGCTCCTATGGAAGATCTATCACGACTTTACCCCCGCACAGAGGAGGTCCGAGCGAAAACGACACTACAAACACCCTGGTCAGAGTCCCCTCGAGGTGGCCGGAGGGGCGCCAGGAGAGATCAGTTATCTGGATGCGTTGGAAGTGTAAGCGCTCCCGGCTAGCTTGATACTGCTTCCAACCAAGGAAGCGCTACTAGACAGCTGAATGTGGTCCCGCCATCCCACCAACACGGGCATCCTTGTCACCAACACACTCTGCAACCGAGTCCGACTTGACAAGAACGGCGAGATAGATAATAATGGGATCAGAATAAGGTCTGGGCGTAGCAAGTCTCGTTCGCCTTGTTCTCCCTAATTTGCTATCCCATGAAAGAGGAGGTGGTGTGGATGGACAGTAGTAGTAAGCGCAGTGCCCTAGCATCACCTCGGGGTAATCGCTAGGGCACATCGAGACCAAGCCCCTCTTCGGAGGGGCTTGGTCTTTTAGTGGGCCCGAGTTTCGGCGTTTCGTCGGCCAAGCCGCCCAGTGCTGAGCATCAATTGCCCGACACGATATAGCCGCGACGCTTGATATTCTTGAGATAGACCGGCTTCTGGGGAAGCGGCTCGATCTTCTGCCGGATATTCTTGACGTGGACACGCACCAAGTCTGGTGTGCCAGAACCCGCGGGGTAACCCCACACTTGTTGCAGTAATTGCCTGGCAGAAAACACCTGCTTGGGATTCCTCATCAGGAGAAAGAGCATTTTGTATTCCACAGGGGTCAACAACGCCCGGCCTGTGGGAGTCAAGATCTCGAAAGTGCGGCAATCTAGCACCAGATCGCCAACCACGACCTTCTCCATCTCGACGTTATCTTTTGGTTGCGAGCGCCGTAGTAGGGCTTTGACCCGCGCCTGCAATTCCCGCATGTCAAAGGGTTTGCTGATGTAATCGTCTCCCCCAGCCTCAAACCCTTCGAGTTTGTCATCGATCTCCCCTCGTGCTGTAAGAAAGAGAATGGGGATCTCTGCGGTTTCCGGGCTGGAA
>CAYQDH010000725.1:0-2205 GCA_964416075.1 uncultured Anaerolineales bacterium
CGAATCGCACCACAAGCGGGTAATCGCGCACCAGCAGCCCGGATACGACGGTTCGCCCCTCCCGAGCCATGCTGCGCAGTTCTTGCGTCACGCCGTTCAAAGGGTCATAGCCCGAGGCTCGCGAGTAGTACCCTTCCACACTCAGGTCGGTGGGCAAGCCCTCACAGGTGTCGTGTGGGCGACCGGGTTGCCACAGCACCACTACCCGCTCCCCCAGCCGCTCCAGGGGATAGTGCTCTATCTCCCCAGAGGTCTCTATACGGTAATCGAACGCCGCAGGCTGCAGGTCCTCCAGCGCGGTGGCCAGGTTGCGCGTCACATAATAGGCCGCCTGCGGCTGCAGCGGGGCGATGGGGTCCGCCGCAAAAGCGCGGCGCATCAGGCTGAGATCGAGGGGGTAACCGGCGTGGTACATCTCGCAGAAGAACGACTCGATGCCCAGCACCGTATGCCTGGTATGCAGCTGCGCCACCAGCTTGGCCTTTTCGATCTCGCTGCAAGCGTAATCGCCCCACCAGTTGGGGCCCGCCGTGGGCGGATAATTGGCGCCCACGTTCCACTCGGTGGCCATACAATGCCCTCGAAATCCCCACCCTGCCAGGACGCGCCACAGGGCGCGCACGTCGGCGACATAGCCGCGCCACCGCGGCGAGTCCGGGTCCGCCTGGTAAAAGGGATGCCAGCCGATCTCGTCCACCTCGCCGGCCAGCGCATGCGCCACCCGCAGATAGGAGACCTCGCGCTCCTTGGCCGCCAGTTCCTCCGCGCTCCACCCGCTGATGCCGTGAGGGAACCCGGCCCACGAGCCGAGCATGATCTTGGCCCCCGGGCACACCTCCCGCAGAATGGGGATCGCCGTGCGCGCCACGGCCAGGTAATGCTCGGCGCTGGGCTCCGCCCCCCAGTACGTGCCGATGTTCCACTCGTTCCAGACCTCGAAATGCTGCACCCGGCCACGGAAGCGCTCGGCCATATACCGCACATAGCGACCCCACGCCTGCAGCGCCTCGGGGGTCGTGGGCGGCGCGGGGTTCTCATAGTACCATTCCCACAGCTGTGGCAGGCGACGCGCGGGGTCGGCCTGGGTGTACAGCCGATTGCCAAAGCCCAGGGCCATCACCACGTTCACGCCATGCTCCACCAGCTCGCTGATCGACGCATCCGCCTCGGGGTCCACTTCTAGGTGACCGCGCACCTGTTCCACCCAATGCCAGTTGACGGGGTCGTCGTGATAGCCCACGCGCGCCCATTTGAGCCCGCTATCCCAATGCAAGGGCCAGTACCAGCGATGGGCCGCCAACTCCTGGCCGTGGCTATGTTGCGTCGAGCTGACCGTCACGCCCGTCCCCGTGGTGGCCAGGGCCACGTTGCGCCCCGCAGAGTCGAGCAACTGCACCTGGGCGATGGAAAAGGAGTGCAGCCAGTTCTCCACGCGGGGCATGCGCCGCCCGATGATCCACACCTGCTTGGCCGGGCGAGGGTCGAAGCGAAAGCAGGACTCGTCTCGGGTGGGTTCGTCGCCGCTGGGGCCCTCGTAGACGGTGTCCCAATGCCAGCCATCGCGGCTGAGCTTGACGGTCAGCCCGGCGGGCATCCCCCGCCCGATCTCCACCGCCCCCCGGTCCGGGGCTACGCTGCCCACCCCGTCGCGCGGGGGACCGGCCGGCCGCTTGGACAGGACCACCGCGGAGACAATGCGTTCCACCGGCAGGTCCAGCCTGATCCACACCGGCTCCACATCCGGCTGAGACTGGGTGCGGCTGCACCAGCAGGTCTGAGGGTTGCCATCGATCAGGTGGATCGCCTCCAGCGGCAGATAGTCATTCTGCGGCGTGCGCGGCATCCGCGACGTCGTGGCGCCCAGGCGGTTAAAGCCGATCTCCGCGGCCTTTTTGGGGTGCACTTTGCGCGTGGGCGCATCGTTGCCCTCTTGCATGGGCGTCGGGTCCACCAGGTCGGGCGCCTCGCCTAACACCCAGGCATAGCCATAACGGTCGATGGGCACACCCTCGCAGGTGGCCTGCCGGACGGGGGTTTCACTGGTCATGTGGACTCCTCACAAGCTAGTAACCAGATGGGCCACCGTAGCGGTGCCCACACCCTAGTCGAGCGAAGCCAGCTATCAGACTCGGTTGCAGATTCTGCTGGTAGGGTTTGGACTTGCCAAAAAAGGGCTCTGGGTTCATCCTGTAAGTAGCGAACCAA
>CAYQDH010000726.1:0-698 GCA_964416075.1 uncultured Anaerolineales bacterium
ATCCCCATATCGGCCAACTCACCGGCGATATGGCCCATGGCCGCCGCGGGCGATGTCTGTTTGTCATCGCAGGCGATCACGTTGGCCTTGATAGAGGGCGCACGAGCTTCAGCTTCAAACTGCTTTAGCAGCGTGCTCTTGCCCACGCCCCCCTCACCAGTTACTGCGAATACCATGTAGGTAGGCACATCGGTCGCGAAATTTTCGGAGAACACGCGAAGCTGGTCGGCGCGCCCGACAAAGTTCTCGTTGCGGCGCTTGTCCACCACCGTTTTCCAGGATTGTGATTTCCCAAGCATGTGTTGGTCTCCACGAATGGCCGAATCGACGATGGAGCGAGGGCAGTAAGGAGTCACTACCGACCACCCTTTTAGCGCAGAATGGGGTCGTCTGTCAACCACCAAAGGGCGCAATCCGTATAGCGCCCTATTGATAGAATACGCGCGGGGGATGAAGGTTGGGTGAAAAAGATCCCGGCGGAGGGTGACAGTTGCTTCATATAGGGCAGGGCTTTGTCAAAGTCGGCAAGCTCGTCGGGCTGAGCGCAAACGACAGGTATCAGCTATAGTCAACGGGGATCCTTCACTTCGTTCAGGATGACAGGATCGCGACAATGACAAAGCCCTGCATATAGGGGCGCGCTCTTGCCAAGGGCGCGGCATTGTGGCAGACTAGTAACAGGCTTGGACAGGGACATG
>CAYQDH010000726.1:708-2192 GCA_964416075.1 uncultured Anaerolineales bacterium
ACGGGGATGCTGGTGTTGGTGGCGTTGGCGGGGCTGGCGCTCTTGGGCGCGGCGGGCGCCGGGCTGCGGGTGCAGGGGCTGGGCGCGGGGGCGGGCGGCCCTGGAGTGGCGCCGCTGCCGCTGGCGGAGACTAGCGCGCCGAGCGCTACGCCGACGGCCAGCGCTACGCCGGGACCCGACCTCCCCGACCTAGTCCCGCTGACCATGTGGATCGAGTTCGAGTCGGGGTCCTCGTGCGACTGGCAGAATTCGCGCTTTGGCATGCGGGTCGTGGTGGCCAATCGCGGCCCGGCCGACGCGGGGCCCTTTGTGGTCGATTTGAACGAGGGGCAGGCGCGGGAGACGGCGCCGGGGTTGGCGGCGGGGAGCGAGACGCGCCTGTTCCTCTACGGGTACCTGGCCTGGGAGGTGAACGTCCTGGTGGTTGATGCGGAGGACGAGGTGGCGGAGAGCGACGAGGGGAACAATACGCTCGCCCTGCGCGTGCCCATCCCCACCGCGCCGGTCACCTGCACCCCCACGCCCTCGCCGACGCCGGGGCTCCTGCCAAGGGTGTACCTGCCTGCCTTGTTGAGGGAATAGAGGGGAAGGGAGGGAGAGGAAACACGGAGGGGGAGGAGGGGGACGGAGGACACGGAGAAGAGTAAGAAGAGAAAAGAAGAAGGATAAAAAAAGATAAGAGAGGAATGGCGCCGGGGAGCGCACCGGCTGCTAGTCACATACCGTCACTCCCACACCACTATCTCGGCCTCGATCTGCTCCTGCCCCAGCGCCCGCGCCACGGAGATGCGATGGTGTCCATCGCGCACATAGTACACGTCGCCCAGCTGGATCAATTCCACGGGGGGCAAGACCGCACCGCTCAGCCAGGCGTAACACAGCGCCACCCACTTGCGCCGGTCCTGCCAGTGCAGGGGGTTGAAATCGGCATCGAACCCATCGCAGCGTCCCTCGCTGCCGCGAATCTGGGCGATGGGGACGGTCAGCAGACCGGCCTTTCGTCCGGAGGCGCGAGCTGTGCTGCCTTGGCCGACCAGGCACTGCATCGGCTCATACCTGCCGGTCAGCCGCCGCCACAGGTTGCGCCAAAGCGCCCGCCGGTGCGCCTGTTGAAACAGCTCAAAGGCCATCAGTCTCCGTTGCCGATCCTCTGCCATGTGCCACCTCTTGGGCGGGGACGCCATGCGGGTATGCGCCCGCACCCTATGGTTAGGGGACATTATAACCCAGTCAGCGCACCCGGGCCAAGGCCTCGGGCTAGGCTCGCCAAGCCCGCCTTAGCGGGCTGCAAACCAAATTCGTCCTCCCAGGCGACGAAGGTCGCCTTTGCCATGCACTCGCAGCGAGCGCACGTTGCGCGCGCCATCCAGGCCGCGGGTCGGCCACGGAGACCCCAACGCGATTGCCCTGATGCTGGGGATAGATGGATCTCCTGGCGGGCGAGGAGATTGGCGCCGGATCGCATCTTCACCCGGACGCGGGGG
>CAYQDH010000727.1:0-2188 GCA_964416075.1 uncultured Anaerolineales bacterium
AGTCGATCGACACCTTCCTCTCAATTCCCTAATTCACAACAAGCGTTTAAGACAGGGGGCGATCGCGGTAGATAAGCGATACGGGATAGCGAGAGAGAAAGACGCCGAGGTAACCCATGGCCAAATCCGCGAGGGAGAAGGTGCGTTGGCTGAAAAGGAGTTGGCTGGCTTCCTCGAGGGTGATCGCCACAGCCACTACCAGGCTCCCCAAGAGCAGTCGCTGACCCCCAATGGACACGCGGCGCGCCGCAAGACTCAGATTTACCAGGGTGGCCAGGATGCCGATGAGCAAGAGATGGCCGACCTTATCCCCTGCAGGAAAGTGATAGAGTAGGGCGATCGCTCGAGGCATGGTGCCTCGGTTGGCCCAGGTAATGATCAATCCCAGGACCAGGATGAAACCCAGGGTGAGAATAAGAAAGGCCAAACGTTGCTTCATGAATGCCTCTGACAATCGCTTGTGGGTGAGACGCTTCAGGCATCGCTGGGGTTCCGGGTCCGAGCGAAGCTCTACCCCGCGCCCGGCTCGCCCGAGCTGGCGGGGGTCGTTCAGCAGACGGTGTCGGGCGCACCGGTAGGTCTCGACCAGACCTGGGGACTCGACCACGGCACATGGTCCGTGCTTTGCCGGATGTATCCCAACGCGGATATCCCCGTGGTACAATTCAGCTTGGACCATAACCAGGAACCGTCATCTCACTATGCCTTGGGCCTGGAATTGCGTGCTCTACGGCGCAAGGGCGTGTTGATCGTCGGCAGTGGTAACATCGTGCACAACCTGCGCCTGGCGGTCTTTCGGGACCAGGCCTATGACTGGGCCGTCGAGTTCGATCAGGCTGCCAAGGACTTGATCCTGGCTGGCAACCACCGGGCACTGATCCACTATGAATGCCTGGGGCGTTCGGCGCAGCTTGCCATACCGACCAACGAGCATTACCTCCCGCTGCTCTACGCGCTGGGCGCCCAGGAGCCAGGTGACCAAGTGCGCTTTTTTACCGATCAGGTGACCCTGGGCTCGATCTCGATGCGCAGCGTGTGCATCTCCTGACGGGCGCGCGCTGGGTCACCTCGAACTCATGGACACAGCCAACATTGGGAATCTCGCGGTACATGGGGTCACGTCGTTCGCCTCTGGCGTGCGAGGTGCGGCGGCGGCGGACGGTTAGGCGGCGGAACACCCGCGCTTGTTAGCATTGTCGCGGCATGTTACAATCGGTCTGGCAAGGCTGAACGAGCTTAAGCTAGGCGGTCACCCTCGCCAACACCGCGATCATCGCCACGCCCTGAGGGCGGGACCGGAGTACAGACTGGTGGAGGTCATCCTGCACGTGATGCCCGAGATGGTCTCCATGTGCCTGCTTTCCAGCCGTCATCGTGGCGGCGCTCCTGCTGACCGCATGCACATCGGGGGCGGTCGGCCCGTCTCAGGACAGGGCATCGCCCACTGGTTTGCACCGACAAGGAGGACTATGAACGCTCTGCTATGAACACTCTGCATAGAGGTGCCTCGCGCCCGGCGGGGCTCCTCACCCCGGTTGCCTGCACCTGCTGGCGACCTGCAGCCGAAAGGAGAGCTTGCATGAGAAGGAGAGATCTACTCATCCGCTTGTCGCTTCTGCTCGCAGTGATGCTGCTGACGATCGGACTGCCAGTCGTCGCAGATCCTACCCCTCCCGCTGATATCAAGAACGAAGCGCTCGATGAGACCGCCGCCCGTGTCGCACACAGCCTGACCAGGCTTGATCTGGAGGTCCGAGAGGGTTATTTCCAGATGTGGGGCGCCGATGAGTGCCTGCCGACCTACGAGCTGATGGGCACCTGCTACTTCAATAACCCGGCCGCGCCCTATGTCTTCCCTGTGGTGCCTTATTGGCCAGATGAGTTCGTCGACCCGGCAACCAAGGGGGCCTTCGGCCAGACCAGGGAGGGTTACGGCATGACCTACCGGTTCGACCCGCACGAGGCGATCGTCATTTTCGGCTACCTGCCGCCTCCGGCGCACTACTTTGGCCTGTACACCTACACGTACACGCACAAGGGCAAATACGAGACGGACAACGAGACCTACGCCTTCCTTTCCTCGCTTGGCGCCCAGGACGTGTTCTTCCACAACGTACCGCTCAACCCCAAGCGCATCGGCTTCATGAACAGCCTGAGCGACAGCATCAACAACGTGATGATCGAGCGG
>CAYQDH010000728.1:0-2188 GCA_964416075.1 uncultured Anaerolineales bacterium
AACTGAAAGACCGTCAGCCACTCGTCGGGCGAGCAGAAACACGTCAGGTGAGCCCGGCCGAAGGCCCAATGAACGTCGCTCGCGAGGTGTGGGAAATCGCCACGATCCCTGGCCATGTCCCACTGGCGGATGATCTGCTGGTACACGGGGTTAGAAGCCGCCTCGTCACGCTCCCCTGGCTTGTCCACCACTTCGCTCACTTTCCAGCCTACAAGGGCCAATGGACTTTCACCTTCAGGGCACAGTAATGTACTGCCGATCCGCCTCGAACATCTCGTCCACCATCTGGCGTATCTCGGGCAGCGTCAGGATCGTGGTGGTGAGCGGGTCGAGCTGCACAGCGCGGTAGATCGACTCGCGGTCCTTTTCCACAAAGCCCTTGACGGCAAGTTCCTGCACCGCCAAGTTGCTGCGGTTTAGCGCGGCCAGGGCGGGGGGCAGATCGCCTACATGGCAGGGATGCAGGCCCATGGCGTCGGCCACGATGGGCACCTCGACGATGGCGTTGGGCAGCAGGTTGGTGATCAGGTTCGTGTTGTGCACGTTGCCGTTGAAGGTGTAGGGCACGTTGGTCTCGATGGCGTTCAGGATGCGGCTGCCGTACTCGTGGCTGCGCTCCACCGGCACCGGCTCCGCGCCCGAGGCCCAGCGCTCGTTCTGCTCATCCTGGCGCTGGCGCTGCTCGGCGTAACGGGCGTAACGCTGCTCGGGGGTCTCGCCCTTGCGGCCCACGCCCCACATCTGGTCGCTGGTGTAACGGTCGATGAGGGCCGGGGTGCGCCGGAAATAGGGCATGTACTCCGAGTTATGAATCGATGATTCACTGACGAACGCGCCAAAGTACTTCATGATCTCCCACTTGACGACGTCCTTGGCGTAAATCTCGGGGTCCTGCATCGCCTGCCACAGACGGGGGTAGGCGTCCTGACCGTTGACATCGTACTTGAGGAACCAGGCCATGTGGTTGATCCCCGCCACCCAGTAGGAGACCTCCTCGAAAGGCACGCCCAGGTAACCGGCCAAGGTCATGGCCGTCCCCTGCACCGAGTGGCAGAGGCCCACAAAGCGCACCTTGGTCAGCTCGTGCATGGCCCAGCAGAGCATGACCATGGGGTTGGTGTAGTTGAGCATCAGCGCGTTGGGGCAGACCTGCTCCATGGTGTGGGCGATGTCGATCACCGCCGGGCCGTTGCGCAGGAAATAAAAGACGCCGCCGGGTCCGCTGGTGTCGCCGATGGCCTGGTTGATGCCGTACTTCATGGGAATGTCCACGAAAGTGCGTCCCTCGCCCACGCGGATGGTGACGAACACATAGTCGGCGCCGTCCAGGGCCCTCTTGAGGTCGGTGCTGGGCTCCACACGGGCGCCCGTATGCTCCTGTTCCACCATGTGGCGGGCCAGGGAGGCCATCAGGTCCAGGCGCCCCTGGTGCGTGTCCATGAGGGCGATGGTCGAATCCTTGAGGGACGGCCAGGTGAGGACATCGGCGATCAGGCGACGGGCAAAGACGTGGCTTCCGGCGCCGACGATAGCGATTTTGGTCATGGTGCGATTCTCCTTAACGCATGATAGCCCGGTCGCGGGGCCGGACACAGGGATTCTACCCGGCCAGAGAAGAGAGAGCAAGCCCCGTTGCGGATCGCGAGGCCGAGCGAAATGGGTTCGTTTGGTAAAACCCTGGTGGGGCAGACGCCAACACCGGTCTCGGCGCGGATCGCTGCACAGAGAAAAATGGGTTCGTTTGGTAAAAACCGCGCTGAAGACAAGGCAACGCTTGCTCCGACCGCGTCCGCGTGAGTCGGCGAATTGGGTTCGTTTGGTAAAACCCTTGTGGGGCGGACGCCACACCTGTCCCAGGCATAGCTCGCTCCACAGAGAAAAATGGGTTCGTTTGGTAAAGTACCTGTTCGCGAAGACAGGTTCTTCCCCGCGCGAGACCGCCAAGTCGGGCGGACCCCAGGGCTTAACCAAAGAACGGTCGCCGGGTCGAGCACAAACGACGGGTCTCGGCTATTGTCAACGGCGTTTCTTCGCTACGCTACTCATGACATGGGCCGCAAGTTAGGAAAAACTTGCGCTACAGGACTGTCATCCAAGCCTAGTTGGCGCATCGCGCCATGGGTTACTACTACCCATGACATGGGCCGCAAGTTAGGAAAAACTTGCGCTACTGGACTGTCATCCGAGC
>CAYQDH010000729.1:0-1713 GCA_964416075.1 uncultured Anaerolineales bacterium
GATCGAAATTCTGGTATTGCAGGCGCTCGCTCACCATGCGTCAAGTGACATCCCCGCTGCTCTCAAGCCGCTGCAACAGGCCCTGAAGTTGGCCGAGCCGCAGGGCTATGTCCGCATCTTTGTGGACGAAGGCCCACCCATGGCGCAACTGCTCCTCCAAGCTGCCGGTCGCGGGATCATGCCGCACTATACAGGCGTGCTCCTGGCAGCATTTGAAGCGCAGCCACCGAGGGGCGTGGGCGAATCTCCTCTCCCCACTACCTCCGTCTCCCAGCCCCTCATCGAGCCATTGAGCCAACGCGAGCTGAAAATCCTGGAGCTCATTGCCCAAGGACTCGCTAATCGTGAGATCAGCGAGCGCCTTTACCTGGCCTTGAGTACGGTCAAAGGGCACAATCGGAATATCTTTGACAAACTACAGGTTTCCAGCCGCACCGAAGCTATCGCCCGTGCCCGCGAGCTGGGTCTGTTGTAGCCTGAATGTGAGTTCGCGCATAAGCCTGGTGTGAAGCAGGGCTTGGTCATTGTCGCACTTATGTCATGCTGACGAAGTGAAGCATCCCCGTTGACTATGGCCGATACCTGCCGTTTGCGCTCAGCCCGACAGCCTTTCTGACTCGGACAAAGCCCTGGGTGTGAAGGACTGCCCGCGAGTGGTCCATGGAGACCCGACTCGTTTTACTCCTCAGTAACCCTACAACAATACCCCCAAACAATACTTTAGTATCTGTACGTCAATACCGTTTTGCAGATATGCTACCTGTACATCATAAGTGGCGCAGACGGCTACGCCCGGCCACAAGAGGTAGAGGTAATGTCCAGCAGACTCAGCTCAAGAGATGAATCCAGCCAACCCGTGGTCTACCAGATCAGGCTCAAGGGCCATTTGGGCCCTCAATGGGCAGACTGGTTTGAGGGCCTGACCATCACGCTGCAAGAGAACGGCGACACGCTCCTGACCGGCCCGGTGGTCGATCAGGCCGCGCTGCATGGATTGCTGAAACAAGTGCGTGATTTGGGCCTGCCCTTGATCTCGGTTAGTCCTGTTGAACACGGCCCCTCGACTACGCTCGAGACAGGCCAGACGGATCAGACGCCAAGCAGCAAATAGACATAAGCTGCTTGGAAAGGAGGTTTGCCTTCGCTAGCATTTCCGGCCCATTTCAGACCTTGGGAACCGGGTGGCCAAAGTCCGGTTCAATGAAACTCGTCCATATCGTTCCAAAGAGGAGGAAAAAAACGAACAGGATCGTTGCTGCGCTCGCCCTACTGGCATTGCTGACACTGAGCCAGGAATTCGTGCAAGCAGACGCCCTAGCTGCTCCCGCTTTTCAAACCGCAGGCGCTTTGTTGCTCGCAGTTCATTTTTGGGCGGCGCTGGTGCTGTCGCACTTTGGCTTCGGCCTTGGCGCTCTGATGTATTACTATGTATTCTATCGATCAAAACTCATTCCGCGATGGCTGTCGCTTTGGGGTATCGTTGCCATCTTGATGCATTTTACCGCAGCCTTTATGACGATGTTCACCCAAATCGATCCCTTTTCGGGGTCACCGACCCTATTTTTGAGCATTCCCATCGGCTTGCAGGAACTGACTCTGGCGGTATGGCTGATCGCCGTAGGGTTCAATCCATCGGCGATCGCTTCTCTGTCCGCGAAAACAGCGACCAACGCGCTCTTGAGCGCGACATAGATCGACAATAAAGGAGATTCA
>CAYQDH010000729.1:1723-2185 GCA_964416075.1 uncultured Anaerolineales bacterium
ATTACAGGCGTGGTGTTCATCGTCGCGACCGCCGCGGGCCTCCTGGCCTCGACGCTAGTACCTGCCCTCACGGGCGCAGACTATCTCACGCGGTTTTCCGCGCAGACGAACCAGGTGGCCGCGGCAGCGCTGCTCTATCTCATCGGCTACTTGGCCTGCGCCGGCATAGCCGTGGTGATGTATCCGGTCTTGAACAAGTGGGATGCGAGCCTGGCCCTCGGCTCCGTTATCTTTAGGACCATCGAGGCGGCCTTTTACATGGTCGGCCTGGTGTGCCTGCTCTCCCTGTCGACCCTCGGCCAGCAGTTCACGTCAGCGCTCGCTGCCGATCGCGCCTCGCTTCAGGCTATCGGCGATGCGTTGCTGAGCCTGCACGACCACGCCGCCCTGTTGGGGGTGTTCGCCTTCTGCGTGGGGGCATTCATGTACTACACCCTGCTCTTCCGTTCGCGGCTCATTCCC
>CAYQDH010000730.1:0-1086 GCA_964416075.1 uncultured Anaerolineales bacterium
AATCTGACAGGTGCAGCGACTTTGCCAAAGCCCTGATCCCACCCCAGGGCTTTTGTTGTTGTTGCGATTCCGTCATTCTGAACAAAGGGAAGGATCCCCGCGCACTATAGCTAAACCCTGTTGTTTGCGTCTAATCTCCCAGGCGCAGCGACAATGCCAAAGCCCTCGATCCCACTCACGGTGACACACCGGCCCATCGTGGTTGTGGCGCCCAGCGACATGCGGGTTCACCTCGTAGGGATACGATCGGGCGGGTAGTAGGCTTGACCAACAGGGGCATGCGGCCAACATACAGCGCCCGATCCCCGAGGAATCCCCCCGATCGGGCGCTGTAGCGTAAAGACAGGTTATGCAGTTTTGCGACTTGCCGGCGACCGCTCTTGGACCACACAAGCCGGAGAGCCTTGCGATCACCGGCTTCTTAGGAGATGCCTATGATCCTTGCCCCTCTCGCAGATCCGGGGTTGGCCGCCAACTCGGGCTTAGGACCCAGCGCCGCCCTGGCCTGGATCCGGGTTGCCACCTGGGCCCCAACCGTGGCCTTGGCCCTGGCCACCTTGCTGGCCCTGGCCTTGACCCTGGCCGGGATCCGGGTTACCCCCCTGTCCCCAGCCCTGGCCGCCACCTTGGCCACCACCTTGGCCGCCACCCTGGCCTCCGTCACCTCCCTGGCCGGGGGGTGTGCCACCTTGTCCGGGAGGCGTACCGCCTTGTCCTGGAGGCGTCCCACCGGGGCCACCACCGTTGCCGCCACCGGGGCCACCGCCGTGAGGCGGCCTATGGCAATGCTTGCCGTGGCACGGTGGTCGCGGCGGGCGCGGCTTCCTATAGACTACCGTGCAATTCGGCTGGGTTTTGCGCAGATAGTAGGTGGAAGAGTAGCCATCTATCACCTCGTCATCGCGCTCCACCGATACGGGCGTCCAGTTGACCCCGTCGACCTTCTCGGTTGGTCCGGTGACCGTTACCTTTTCGCCGCACTTGAGCAGCGTCAGCTGCTCCCCCTTGAGCGAGGGCTCGGCGCGCAAGCGGAGCCCGTTGATCGCCGAGTACATGAATTCCTCTTCGACCTCTTGGGCGCCGGCG
>CAYQDH010000730.1:1096-2167 GCA_964416075.1 uncultured Anaerolineales bacterium
TCAGCGGCATCAGCATCAGTATGAGAATGGCTGCTAACACGAGTGATACGACCAATCGCCTTACCTTACGCATGTCTAGAATCCTTTTCTGGCGTGCGAGACTGGCTGTCGCACACCTTGGCCAGACACAGAACACCTTCGGGTTGGGATGACCGTCCGACACATGGATCCGAGGCACTATCGCGGACCTGGGGTATCTTTTTTGGGGTACCTCCCTTCCATACGCTGCTCGTGTGAGGGAGCGGCTCTGCAGGCCCGCCCCGCCATTTCGGCAGCGCGCTGCATTGCGACCCAACGCCAGCAAAATGCTCGTGGAAACTGGAAACACGCGGTAAGTCTTGGTGTACGGACATGGACGATCCCATGAGGCTGCGGTAATGGGCAGCCTCATGGATGCCAGTCGTAAGCACTGCTGCTTACCCCATCTATAATCATAGCACCGACTTTCAAGAGCTTGTTAAGAACTGGTCAACAAAACCTTCCAATTTTGCAAGATTCATCCCCTATATAATGCATCAAACAGGGCCGGACGGCAAGTCGAGTCACAGCTCTGCTGGCGCCGCCTGCAGGAAGCGCTACGCTGGGCGGGAATATGCCCGGTATGAATATGCCGGGCATGAGTATGCCGGGCAGAGATTCGCCTCGCGGATCAGGCGGCTCGCGCGCGGGGCGCTCGTTTTACCCGCGGATAGACCGGATACGCAGGCAAAACAGCATGTCTCGATCGCCCCAAGGACCCGGGGCGCCTTGCCAGCCGTTGGCCAGGCGGTCGTAACAGAGCAGCGCTTCGTTGGGGGCTACCTGGATCATCCCCGTGTAGGAGGTGCTCTGGGCGGGGGTGACGCTCTGCTGCGCCTCCACGAACGCGCCGCTGAAATGGGTGGTCGCGTCGGGCAGGGTGGCGTTGTGGTGTTCGGCCAGGTTGATGGCCTGCCATTCCTCGCCCGAGCCATCGGCAGAGACCCACAAAAAGAGGCCGGTGCGCCCGCCGGAGAGGAGAAGCGTGCTGGTTAGGCCCACGAGCTGTGGCTCCACGGACCAGGCCGTCTGGATCGGTTCCGGCGCCGACCA
>CAYQDH010000731.1:0-2167 GCA_964416075.1 uncultured Anaerolineales bacterium
TTTCTCTCGGTCTATCCAGCAGGGGCTGGTATGGAGCGGCTTGAAGGGCTGATGTTCAGCGCATCATTGTGGCTCGTTTTCGTGCAAGCCATGACCATGGCCCTTCATGTGCCGTTGTAAACCGAAACATGCAAAGGAGTTAGAATGAAGATCGCTCAGGTTGAGACCATAGCCTATCGATCTATGGGGGGCACTTCGCCGTCTGGGCCGCACTGTGCTTCGCCGATGGATGCCTTCTATGATCCCATTCGGATCGCACCCGACCAATCCGGTCGCCCTCGCTCGGCCATTCTGGCTGTGCGCGTGACCACTGATGATGGCGTCTATGGGTTGGGCAGCGTTGGTGGGGCAGGGCTTGATGCGGCAAAAGTACTGATCGATGGCCCCCTGAGCCGCTTGGTCATTGACCAGGATCCCTTCGCCGTCGAGTATCTGTGGGAACTCATGTTTCGCGGCACGATGAGCTATGGGCGCAAGGGGGTGGTCATTGAGGCCATCTCGGGGATCGATATTGCGCTGTGGGACATTATGGGCAAGGTCACGGGCCAACCGATCTATAACCTTCTGGGGGGCAAGACCCGAGGTAAAATCCGCGCCTATGCCTCGCGGCTCTACGCTCGCGCGCCGGAGCATCTGGATGAGTTGGCTGCGGAGGCGCAGGAGTACTTGGACCAGGGTTACACCGCGATGAAACAGCGCCTAGCCTATGGACCGCGCCACGGCGTTCAGGGCATGCGAAAGAACCTTGAGCTGATTCGCACGGTTCGCGCCGTAGTTGGCCCAGACGTGGAACTGGCCGTGGATGTCTATATGGGCTGGGATCCTCAGTACGCTATCCGTATGATACGCATGATAGAGGACGATGGTCTCGATATCGCTTGGCTGGAAGAGCCCACCATTCCAGATGACATCGATGGTTATGCCGAGATCCGTGCGAATGTGAACACGCCCATCGCTGGTGGCGAACATGAATTCACTCGCTACGGCTTTCGCCAGATGCTTGACAAACATGCTGTGGATATCGTGCAACTCGATGTCAACCGGGTCGGCGGCATCACTGAGGCACGCAAAATCTGGGCGATGGCCGCCGGCGCTGGCTTTCCCCTGCTGCCTCACGCCGGGTACCTCCATAATTTCCATCTCATCATGGCACACATGAACTCACCGATTGCTGAGTGCCTGCCCCGCCCTCCCGAGCGGCCGCCAGTGGGAAGTGAGATGCTCGCCGTCATCTTCCGAGGGCAGCCTGAGCCGAGTGGTGGTTTTGTTGAACTGGCAGAGGTTCCGGGTATGGGGTATGAGCTCGACCAAGAGGCGCTGGCAAAGTACGCGATAGGGAGGGAGGGCTGAAACGAACTGTGTGGTATAGGGGCTAGAGCTGTTCGGGCTCAGCCCCCGGAAAAGCGCAGCGGGTATCTCCCATAGCGGCGGGCCGCGGCCACCATGGCGCGATAGTTCTCCGGGCGCACGCTGGAGTGCAGGCTGTTGGAGGACATCATGATATACCCTCCCCCGGGTCCTGCCGCGCGGATGGCCGCGCGCACCTCTTGCTCCACCACCTCCGGCGGGGCGCTGCTGAGGGTGTAGCCGCAGCTGATGTTGCCGGTGAGGCACAGGCGGTCGCCGTAGCGCCGTTTCATCTCCCCCAGGTCCATCCCCGCCTCGGGCTCCAGGGGGTTGATGGCGTCGATTCCCGAGGCCGCGATGAGCTCCATGATCGGCCACAGGTTGCCGTCCGAGTGCTTGATGGTATACGCGCCCGCGGCGTGGCAGATGTCGATGCAGCGTTTGAAATAAGGATAGACGAACTGACGAAAGTGGGCGGGCGACATGAAGGGCCCCGTGTTAAAGGCCCAATCCCCCGCCAACACCACGCCGTCGGCGCCCGCCTCAATGGCCCGCTGGGCCAGGGTGCAGTGGTACTCGTTGACCATGCGCAGCAGGCGATGGGCCAGGCGGGGGTTCTCCAGCAGGTCCACCAGCATCTGGGGCAGGCCGCGCAAGAGGGCCGCGGGCATAAAGTCGGGCGCGGTGTGAAAGGCGATAAAGCGCTGGCCCTTGAAACGGGCCACCGCCTCGCGGACCGGCTCCACCAAGAGGGGGTCGTTGGGGTCGGGCGGGATATAGCGCTCCAGGTCGGCCTCGCTGTGAATGGGCCCCTCTAGGG
>CAYQDH010000732.1:0-2163 GCA_964416075.1 uncultured Anaerolineales bacterium
CCTACACGATTTCCAATCGTGCGCACTCGACCGGACTATGCGACCTCTCCGAACCGCCCCATTATACCATACCCCATGCCTCTCATCAAAAATCTTTCCCAGAATCTCGAAATGTGCTATAATGCGGCCATACTGTCTCAATTCGTTCACCAACCAGGAGGAATCTATGTCTGGTCACAGCAAGTGGGCTACGATCAGGCGATCCAAGGGCGCAGCCGATGCCAAGCGCGGGGCTGTCTTCACCAAGATCGGTCGCGAAATTGTCATCGCCGTCCGTGAGAGTGGCCCCGATCCGGATTCGAACTTCCGTCTGCGCCTGATCCTGGAAAAGGCCAGGCAGGCCAACATGCCCAAGGATAACATCGAGCGCGCCATCAAGCGCGGCTCGGGCAGGCTCGAAGGCGTTGCCGATCTGCAAGAGGTCATGTACGAGGGCTATGGTCCCAAAGGCACCGCCATCATCGTCGAGGCCCTTAGCGATAACAAGAACCGCACCGTCTCCGACGTGCGCCACACCTTCACCCGTCATGGCGGCAACCTGGGCGCCGATGGCTCTGTGGCCTGGATGTTCTCGCGCAAGGGCTATATGACCGTCACCGCTGGCGACCAGGACCCCGATGAGATCGCCCTGACGGCCATCGATGCGGGGGCCGAGGATGTCGAGGTCAGCAATGGCCTGGTCGAGATCTATACCGCTCCCGAAGACCTCAAGAAAGTCCAGGAGGCCCTCGCAGAGGGGTCCCTGGAGGTGGAGAATGCCGAGATCTTTTGGAAGGCCCAGACCCTCGTGGAGCTCGACGAAAAAGCAGCATTCCAGACCATGAAGTTGGTGGAAACTCTGGAAGAGCTGGAGGACGTGCAGAGTGTTTACTCGAACCTGGATATCAGCGAGGAGTTGATGGCCAAGTACGAAGCCGAGGCCGCCTGAGCCGGGCCATGTTAGTCCTGGGCATCGATCCCGGGCTGGCCACGATGGGCTATGGCCTGGTAAGGGATGAAGATCAAGCGCTCGTTCCTGTCACCTTTGGGGTCATCCGCACCCCGGCCAAAGTTGCCACAGCGGAGCGGCTTATGCAGCTTTATCGCGGGCTCGATGAGCTCCTCACCGCCTACCACCCCGACGTGGCGGCGGTGGAGGAGCTCTTTTTCAGTACCAACGCCCGCACGGCTCTGGCCGTGGGAGAGGCGCGCGGCGTGACCCTGCTCACCCTGGCCCAGGCTGGGTTACCCATCGCCGAATACACGCCCATGCAAGTGAAACAGGCGGTGACCGGGTATGGAGGGGCCGACAAGTTGCAGATACAGCAGATGGTGCGCATCCTGCTTGGGCTGGACGACATCCCTCGCCCCGACGATGCGGCAGATGCCCTGGCCATCTCCATCTGTCACCACCATTCCGCCAGGTTGGCGGCACTAACCCAACAGTAAGGCGCTAGAATGATCGCAAGCTTGCATGGACGACTTGAGGCCATCCACAAAGATACCCTGGTGGTCGAAGTGAGCGGCGTGGGCTATGTGGTGAACGTGCCCGCCACCCTGGCCGCCCAGGGGTTACACGTCGGCCAAGCTATCGAGCTGCACACACATCTCCATGTGCGCGAGAACGAGCTGGCGCTCTACGGCTTTCAGAGCGCCGAGGAGCTGGAGCTCTTTGCCGTGCTGATCACCGTCAACGGCATCGGTCCGCGCACCGCCATGGGAGCGCTCTCAGTCTTTGCCCCTGAGACCCTGCGCGGCGCCATCGCCCAGGGAAACGCCGCCGCGCTGACGCGCATCCCGGGCATCGGTCGCAAGACGGCTGAACGGATGGTCGTCGACCTCAGAGACAAGATCGGCCCCGCGGGCGAGCAGCGGCCCATGGCTGCTTTCCAGGAAGAGGATGCCGACGTGCTCAATGCCCTGACGGCCCTGGGCTACAGCCTGATGGAAGCCCAGGACGCCCTCGCCGGAGTCGGCTCCGACGTGCAGGGCCTGGACCTGCGAATTCTGGAGGCCTTGCGCTACCTTGGCGGCCGCAGCCGCTGACCTCTGGCTTTCTAGTTCTCAGGAGGCGCAGGCCGCCTTTGCCTGGCGCTGGTGCGCTCGCCGGGCGCTCGCGGCGAGCGCCCTTCGCAAGCCTTCAGGCCACGTCAATCGTCCTCAGCTTCTCCCCAGGCGACGAAG
>CAYQDH010000733.1:0-2157 GCA_964416075.1 uncultured Anaerolineales bacterium
ACACGTGTAGGCGGTCGGGATCGATATCGATCAAGGCAATATTCACATCCCTGAGCGCTGGCACGTGCAAGCAGTCGCCCAACACCGACCTGGCAAAGACGGTGCTCCCCGCACCGAGAAAACAGATCTTGGGCATGAAATCCTCCTATGTGTCAGAATTGGCAACGAGACGGTGGGATACTAGACGCACTGGGCCACCACGTCAAATCCATCTTGAACTGAATCGGGCATGGTGGTACACTGCGTTATGGGTTGAGACTAGCTCGCATCTACAACATCCCGGGATGAGGAATGCACATATGACCAACTCTGCGATAGTGAACGACTGGGAGAACCCCCACGTGATAGGGATCAACAAAGAGCCCGCTCATGCATCCATGATCCCCTATCCCTCAGAGGAATTGGCCTTGAGCGGAGAGCGCGAGAGTTCTCCATTCTTTATGCTGCTCAACGATCCGCTGGGGGAGGAGAAAACTTGGCGCTTCCACTGGTCACCGAACCCGGACTCGGCGCCGGAGGATGTGGGCTCGTCCGGCCTCGATGACTCGGGGTGGGATACCATCCCCGTGCCGTGGAACTGGCAACTCAAGGGCTATGACCGGCCCATTTACACCAATGTACAGTATCCCTTTCCGCCCGATAACTACCCCAACGTGCCTCACGACGATAATCCGGTGGGTTGCTATCGGCGTCGCTTCTCCGTCCCGGAGGGCTGGCGCGGCATGCGCATTATGCTGGTTTTCGAGGGTGTCGATTCCGCATTTTACCTGTGGGTCAATGGCCGGCAGGTGGGTTACAGCCAGGATAGCCGGTTACCCGCAGAATTTGACATAACATCTTATGTGCAGGAGGGCCAGAACCTGCTGGCACTGCGCGTGTATCGTTGGTCCGACGGCACCTACCTGGAAGACCAGGATATGTGGTGGCTGAGCGGGATCCATCGAGACGTCTATCTGTACGCTACCCCCCTGGTGCACGTACGGGACCTGGTTACCCGTACAGAGTTCGACCCCAACTATGTCGATGCCACACTGACAGTCACGGCTTGTGTGCGAAACCATGCCGGGCCGGCTGCTCAAGCCGCCACGACAGAGCGCCAGGTTGTGTGCACCTTGCTGGACGCCGAGGGCCGGCTTGTGGGGGAGGGGCCGCTACGACGAGCCGTGCGCATCGAGCCGGGCGGAGAGCAACCCGTGGAGCTATCCGTGCGTGTAGCGCAGCCCCACCGGTGGTCGGCAGAGAGCCCATATCTGTACACCCTGCTGGTTGCCCTGCATGAACAGCATGGCCAGGTGGGTGAAGTGCAGCGCTTGTCGATAGGCTTTCGCCAGGTGGAGATTGTCGATGGGCGTCTCCTGGTGAACGGTGTGCCGATCCTGTTGCAGGGGGTCAACCGGCACGAGCACGATGCCGAACGAGGCAAGGCGGTGACCGTGGAGTCGATGATCCGGGATATTCGCCTGATGAAGCAGTTCAACATCAGCGCGGTTCGCACCTGCCATTATCCCGATGATCCACGATGGTATGACCTCTGCGATCGCTACGGCATCTATCTGATCGACGAGGCCAACATCGAATCGCACGGCCTGTGGGACAAGCTCTGTAAGGATCCGGAATGGCGCGACGCCTTTATGGAGCGCGGCGCGCGCATGGTGCAGCGGGACAGGAACCACCCGTCGGTCATCATCTGGTCTCTGGGGAACGAGTCAGGATATGGCCCAAACCACGTAGCCCTGGCAAACTGGGTCCACCAAAATGACCCGACGCGTCCTGTACACTATGAGCGGGGCGGAGACGCACCTGTGCTGGACATGATTAGCGTCATGTATCCCAGCATGGCCCGTCTGACGGCGCTGCTGGAGGATCCTTTGGAGACGAGGCCCGTGGTGATGTGCGAGTACGCCCATGCCATGGGCAACAGCGTAGGTAACCTGCGGGAGTACTGGGATATCATCCGCTCTCATCGACGCGCCATCGGCGGGTTCATCTGGGATTGGGTGGATCAGGGGATCAGGCAGGTGGCGCCCGATGGCCAGGTGTGGTACGCCTACGGCGGCGATTTCGACGACGAGCCCAACGATGGGAATTTCTGCATCAATGGCTTGATCGGGCCCGACCAAGTGCCACATCCGGCGCTGTGGGAATACAAGAAGGTAC
>CAYQDH010000734.1:0-418 GCA_964416075.1 uncultured Anaerolineales bacterium
CCCAGATCATCCGCCCGCGGCCGATGGACGCCTCCCAGGCCACCACCCGTCCCTCCGCCGTGGACAGCAGCGCCTTGGCCCCCTCGGGCAACGCCGCCTGCCCAGGCCCGGCCTTCCGAGGCTCGGCCTTCTGAGGCCAAGCATACAGGTGCGGCTTGGCGAACAGCCCCTCATCCCACAAGGTCAGCGTCTGCCCAAACGCCCGCCGGCCGCCGTGGGGCTGGCCCATGAAACTCTCGCCCAGCGCCCCTTGCAGCTCGGGCGCCACCGTGAGATTCTGCAGGGGGATGATATCGATGGCCTCTCCGCGCAACCCCAGCCGGGCGAAGAGCGCCTCGCGCGTCGAGGCGTGCCCCGCCTGCCGCCACCACGCCGAGGGCACCTCGTCGAACTCGGACCCGCCCCAGTAAACCATCGT
>CAYQDH010000734.1:428-2157 GCA_964416075.1 uncultured Anaerolineales bacterium
TCCGCCAGCGCCTCCACATATCCGGCGCGCTGCGGGCTCCAGAACTCGAAACTGGTCAGCAACACGCCCCAGTGATCCAGATACCCCGGCCGCTCCGCGCACTCGATGGGCAGCACGTCCACGGGGATCCCCTGGTCCAGCAGCGGGAAGGTCAGAGCATAGAGTGCATCGATATAGTTGCGGCCCGGCGCGTCGCGCTGCCACATGATGGTATCCGAGACCGGAACGCCGACGCACGTCTCAGGGCGCGCCGGAAAGCGCTCGGCCTGGCGGCAGACGCTCATCACCGAGGTAAAGACGGTCTTGTATTCCTCGGGCGCGGGCCCGGCGGGCGGCTGGGTGGCCACGTAGAGCCGGTCGGGCCAAGCCACCCAAAAGTGCTGGCCCCCCACCATCAGCGCCGCCAGCGTATCCTGCTGGAACCAGTCGCGATAGGTTCCCCAGGGGAACTTGGGGTCGTCCGATTTGGGGTCCAATAATTGGAATATCTGCTTCCCCGTGCCGTGGCCCAGGTTCTCGAACAGGCTACGATCCACCCAGGAATGCAGGAACGGCTCCACGCTGGGCCCGCCGCGATACACCAGCGGCGCCTTGATCGTGTCCGACCATACCTCGCCCAGCACCGCATCCGCTTCTTCGGCATAGGCCAGCTCGCCGATGGTGCTCACGATGTCCCCCGCCACCGAGCGCGAAGTAAAGGCCTCGGCGTAGCTAAAGGGGCTGTGCGGGTTGACCATGCAGTAGGCCCCTGGCCTCTCTTTTTTCACCGCCTTGAACACCCGGCGCACCAGCCGCAGCAGCAGGTAGGACATCAGCTGCGAGGCCTTCCAGCGCGCCTCGAACGACGAGGCGGGATCCTGCCACGCCTCGTGGTAATAGGCCTGCCACTCGCGCTTGAACCCCTCGCCGTGGCCCGCGCGGCTCCAGAACTCGGGCTCGTCCAGCTCGATCCCCGACTGGTGTGCGCCCAGGTGGGCCAGGATCTCGCGCACGCGGAACTCGGTATACTCTTCCGTGGGCGTGATGTAGTAGATGCTGCCCACGTGCGGCCCCACCACGGCCATATACGGCCCCACGGGCACGCGGGCGAAGGACAGGTTCGAGCCATCCCAGGCGATATCTGGCTCCTTGGCCTGTTGCACTACATCCCAGTGTGCCACCCCATCCCAGACATGCGAGCCGCGCACCCCCGTGCCCAGGAGATTGATGATCCCCTTGCCCGCCCACTCCTCCGACCCCGAGCCGCGGCTGGCGTAATCGGGCCGGAAATTCAGGCGCGCATCGTACTCCCTTCCCCTGCCGGTGAACATCCCCAGAGCCATCTCTCTCCTCCTTCGCTCACCCGCACGGCGCGCCCCACCCCGCGGGGCCCTGGCGCGCCGACGCTACTCCGTCACCTGCCGCCCATTGTACTTGCTCCCACCCCACCTGGCGAGCGATCCCGATCCCCCTTCGGCGCCCCCCCGGACAACATAGCATCCTGCCTCGCCTTATCCACCGTTCACAGGGCGTTGTCATTGTCGCGATTCCGTCATCCTGACCGAAGGGAAGGATCACCGCGCACTATAGTCAAATCCTGTCGTCTGCGTCTAACCTCACAGGCACAGCGACTTTGGCAAAGCCCTACACCATTCCCAATGTCCATTTGCCTAGCATGCATTCTGTGCTAGCATGCAGATCGTTGACTATCACTGAGTGGTGAGCAAAGAGGTAGATTCATGACCGTGCG
>CAYQDH010000735.1:0-2136 GCA_964416075.1 uncultured Anaerolineales bacterium
GGCTGGGGCCGCCCACAGCGTTGCCGCCGGGACGCTATGCTTCGCCAGCTTGCTATAATCCCGAGACTGCGTTATGCGACTTGCTCCAAACGCTCGACCAGCCAGACGTGGATCAACGTTTCGGACAATACCCTATTATACCGCATACAGGGTCTTGACTCGAATAGATACCACGAGTACATTAACCCAGCCACGGCGCCCGCCGCCGCGTATCCCAGACACCAAGGACTTGTCCCAGACCATGTCACCATCCCGCCCACCTGTACCGCTCACTCTCAAGCCCGATCTGGAGGAGGCCAACGGTCGTTGGCAAGCCTTTTACGCCGGCGACCTCATCGATCGCCCTGTGATTTGCGTCACGGCGCCGCGCCAGGGAACGCGACCGGCGACCACCCGAGGCTATCACGACAAGGTCTACGGCGATATGGATGATGTCATCGATAACGCCCTGGCCCACGCCGAGGCCACCTTCTGGGGGGGAGAGGCCATCCCCGCCTTTTTCCCCAGCTTTGGCCCCGACGAGATCGCCGCCTTTTGCGGCGCCGAGCTGCGCTGGAGCGACGACTCGCCCGACACCAATTGGTCCCTGCCCTTGATCGAGGACTGGGAGCGCCAACTCCCCCTGCGCCTGCAGCGTGACCACCCCTTGTTGCTGCGCATGCAGGCCCTTTGCCGTCGCGCGGCGGAGCGGCTGGCGGGCAAGATGCTCATCAGCCCCCTGGACCTGCACACCAACCTGGACCTCTTGGCCGCCCTGCGCGGCCCCCAGCGCTTGTGCCTGGATCTCCTCGATCGTCCCGAGGTGATCGACCGCGCCATGGCCGACGCGCGGGCCATCTTTTCCGAGCTGTGGCAGTTGATCGCCCAGGCGGCGCGTATGGACGAGCAGGGCTATTGCCACGTCTTTTACGCCATGGACGGCGCCGCCGTCCTGCAATGCGATTTCGCCTTTATGATCGGCCCCGAGATGTTCCGGCGCTGGGTCTTGCCCGCTTTGGAAGAGGAGGCGAGCATCGTGCGCCACGCCCTCTATCATTGGGATGGCCCTGGCGCCCTGGTACACACCGCCGACCTGGTGGCCAGCCGCGGGCTGCACGCCCTATCCTACGTTCCCGGCGCGGGGCGCGGCGCCCACATCGACTATCTCGACCTGCTCAAGCGCGTGCAGGCGGGGGGCAAGGCTGTGCAGGTCTACGGCACGCCGCAAGAGATCCAGCTCATGCATCGCGAGCTCGATCCTCGCCTGGTGCTCTATTGCACCAGCGCCGACACCCAGTCCGAGGCCGAGCAACTGCTGGATTGGTTCGTCCGGCATACATAGGGAAACCTCACCGCGAAGGCGCAAAGGACGCAAAGAAAGAAGAATGGACAGGATTGCAGGATTAACAGGATAGAAACCAACCAACGTGTCTTCCATCTATCCTGCCTTCTAGTTCTATTTCCCTTCGCGCCTTTGCGGTTCCATCTTCTTTCTTGGAGGTAGCTATGATCGAGCATATCGATATCATCAACCTGTCGCACTATGACCTCGGGTTTACCGACCACCCCTCGGTGGTCCGCGCCATGCAGCGGCGCTATCTGGAGATGGCCATCGACCTCACCGCCTGCATCGGCTGCAGCGCCTGTGTCGTCGCCTGCACCGCCGAGAACAACGTGCCGGTCGTGGGGAAGCAGCGCGTCGAGGAAGGGCGCGAGATGCACTGGCTGCGCGTCGACCGCTACTTCCGCGGTCCGGCGGAGGAGCCGGCGGTCGCGTTCCAGCCGATGGCCTGCGTCCATTGCGAGAACGCCCCCTGCGAGCAGGTCTGCCCCGTCGCGGCCACGGTCCATGACGCCGAAGGGCTTAACGTCATGGTGTACAACCGCTGCATCGGCACGCGGTACTGCTCGAACAACTGCCCCTGGAAGGTGCGACGGTTCAACTTCTTCAACTACCGGAAGAACTACACGCCGACGCAGAAGATGGTCATGAACCCCGAGGTGACGGTACGCTCGCGCGGCGTGATGGAGAAGTGCACCTACTGCCTGCAGCGGATCGAGTCGGCGCGGATCACGGCGAAGAACGAAAACCGCGCCCTGCGGGACGGCGATGTCACGCCCGCCTGCGCGCAGACCTGCCCGACGCAGGCGATCGTC
>CAYQDH010000736.1:0-2135 GCA_964416075.1 uncultured Anaerolineales bacterium
TTGTCCCGTGAGTACTCTCGCCCTGGAAACTCCTGTGCCGTGTCGTTCCACGCTATCAACAGCTGGTGCCGTTCTTGGGTGGGCAGGATAGGGATGCTGCACAGAGACTGCTCCAGTCCCAGAGACATCCCTTCCAGGATGGTGCGCAACTGAGCCAGCATCCGTTCTACGGAGGGTCGATCAAAGCGCTGCCCATCGTAAGCGATCTGCAGCGCCAGAACCTTGGTCAGGCTAGCTACCACGGTCAAGGCCAGGTTCGTCTTGCTCAGACCGACGAAATCCTCGATGCGCAGGCTTCCGGCTTGCTCCTGCGCCAGAGTACTGGCGAGGGCAACATCGACAGGATAGTTCTCAAAGACGAGAATACTCTCAAACAGGGGCTGGCTTGCCGGAACTTCGCTCCAGCCATGGATTTCCGTCAGTGCGCTGTGTTCGTACTGCTGCAGCTCCACCTGCTGGGCGCGTATAGAGCTCAGCCAGGGCAGAAGAGGAGCTTCCGGCTCCACTCGCACACGCATGGGCAGGGTGTTGATGAACAGGCCCACCATCGTCTCCGCCCCTGATAGGTCCACCGGGCGGCCCGAGACGGTTACACCAAAAACGATATCTTCGGCCGGAGTAGTGGCTTGGCTGCTGTAGCGATGCAGCAGCAGAGCCCAAGCCCCTTGCACCAGCGTATTCATCGTGAGCTCGTGTTGCCGGGCTAGTTCCTGCAGCCTCGCCGTGGTCTCTGGGGATAGCTCTATGGCGAGCAGATCCTCATAGCTCGTTTGCTCTGCGGCGGGCGCCAAGTGATCGACCACCAAAGGGGTGGGAGCTCGGAAACCGGCCAGATGGTTCCTCCAAAAGTTCTCCGCTTTGGACTGATCTTGTTCTTGAATCCAGGCAATATACTCGCGGTAGGGCCGAGGTGGCGGCAAATAGAGATCGCGTCCCTGGCGGAACGCCTCATAGAACCCCAAGACCTCCTTGAATAGCAGAGGCACAGACCACCCATCGAGCAACACGTGGTGATGGGTCCACACAAAGGTGTAGGACTCTGTGCCCAGGTTGGGTGGGCCAAAGCACTGGGGGGTATCTGTGCGGTACAAGGCCAGGCGCATGACGGGCGCCTGAGCGAGATCCAAGCCATCTTGCTGCATCGCCTGCAGGCGTGAACGCTGCTCCTCGGGCCCCAGGTTGCGCCAATCGTCTAGTTGAAAGGGCACATCCACGTGGCGGAAGACGATCTGCAAGGGTTTTTCCACATCCTCCCACACAAAGGCCGAGCGCAGGATATCATAGCGTTCCACGACGCGGATCCAAGCGCGCCGGAAGGCCTGCACATCCAGCGCACCCCGCAGGGTGCAGATGGTGTGTTCCACGTAGACGCCTGATTTGTGCCCATGCCATGGGCCAGCATAGAGGCTATGAAAGAGCATGCCCTGCTGCATCGGCGAAAGAGGATAGATATCTTGGATGTCTTGTACGCTCATTGTGTACTTTCCTTGCGCTGTAGCGCTTGCTTCCGCGCCTTGCTGTCGCGGGCGGTACCCGATCGGCCAACTCTGCCCAGCACTTTGTCCAACTCGCGCTGATTTAGGTCAGCCAACCTGAAATCCGACGATGTAAATCCACCCGCATCGCCAGCCACGCAGTGCGCGATCAAATGCCGGAGCGCCATCATGTAATAAGTTGCCAGCGCATCGATCGTCTCCCGTCGATGCACATTCTGGCTATAGTTCCATGTGACTCGCAGTTGCCCATCCTCAATGGCACCGTTGAGGTCGATCAAGTGAGCCCGCCGCGCCGAGGCGCTGAATGAGGCGCCGCTGGATTCGGGCGCAATGGATAGAGCTGCATTGGCTGTTAGCACCTGATCAAATTGCCCGAGGTAGTTAAAACTGATCGCTGCATTTTCCATGTATAGGCTTTCTCGGACGACAGAATCTTTGTGCAGGTAACGCAGCAACCCGTAACCAACCCCCTTTTCCGGCACCCGCCGCAACTGCTCCTTGATCCCTTTGAGCAGATCACCAGGATCTGTGCGGCTAGATACGGCTAGACGCACGGGGTAGAGAGAAGTAAACCAACCCACAGTTCGCGATAGATCGATGCCAGGGAACAGGTCTTCGCGCCCGTGCCCCTCCAATGCG
>CAYQDH010000737.1:0-2114 GCA_964416075.1 uncultured Anaerolineales bacterium
GATAGAGCTGCCGGATGTCGCCCCAGGTCGTGGTCTTGGGGCAGATGCACACCATCAGCCCATCGAAACGGAGCTCGCCCACCAGCAACTGTAGCAAGTCGGCGTAACTTGGCCTAACGTCCTGGAAGGCCAGGGATTGGTGCCCGTCGCAGCCCACGGAAAGGGGCGGGCCGTAGAAGAGGACGTCGAACCCCAAGAACGAGCGCAGCACCGCGCTATCCAGGGCATCGCCGCATAGGCACTCGATCCCCGCTTGCCGGTTCAGGGCCACGATGGCAGGGTCGATATCCAGACCGGAAAATCGCTGGATGCCCAACAACTCGGTGTAGAGATGCCGCTGCTGCGAGCAATCGCCACAGCAGATCTCGGCAATGGACGTCACCCCAGGCGCCAGCTCGCGCAACAGGCGGGCTCGCTGGATGATCGTCTGCGGATTGGTGCGGGCGAATCCTCGCCTGTGTAGGTCCGGAACCTGGTAATCGGAACTCACAGTGTCAACCCCCAAGAACAGATAGCCCAGCCCAGCGACCAGGGAAATGATTGACTACGGATATGTGCGGGGCCACGCGCGCCTCCAGCTCGCAGTATGGCCCAACGCCACGAGCCTCGTCAAGCAAGAGCAACGGGCGAGGGGTCCGGTGCGGCGACCGGCCCCTAGCAGTTCGCTCTTCCCAGACCACGAAGGTGGCCTTCGCCAGGCGTAGCCTTGGCCTGGGGCAGATCTGCCTCATCTCGGTCTCTTCCGCTCCCTGTCACCGCGGCATGACTGAATGGATCAGTTACAGGCCAATGCCCTCGAGATGCGATATGCCGGCATGACAATATGATGAACGTCGCCTAAAGAGCCCCCTCCAACCTTTTGCTTTCGTCCCCTCTTTTTAGCTTCCTTATGGCAGCGGGTTGCCCCAAAGCGGCGAAATGTAAAGAGTGTATGAACGAATCTTCATCTGTAGAGATAAAATCGTTCACGTCGTGCCCACGACCCTGTTGAACTGCACAGCCAAAAGTATTATAGTTAGTGGCCTGTTAGCGTGTTACCGTGAGCTCGTCTGTGCGAATGGAAAGGGGGTGACAAGCTGGGCCTGGCCCCCCAGCGACAGCGGTGTCCAATCCATAGTTGCGATGAACAGCAACCAAAAGCAAGGAGAGACATGAAACGGTTCGTAACGATAGTTCTGGTGATCCTGGTCCTGGCTATGGCCCTTCCGGTGGCCGCACAGGGACCCCAGGCGGAGAAGAAACCGTACGTCGTCGTGATGGCCGCCGACCCGGCGATCGCCTATGAGGGCGATGTGGCAGGGCTGCCGGCGACCAAGCCGGCCAAGGGCGACAAGATCAACCCCAACAGCGCCCTCGTCAAAAAGTATGTCCAGTTCCTGGAAAAGGAACACAACAAGGCCCTGAAGGCCGTTGGCGTGAGCCCGAGCGCCAAGAGCCACGATTATGGCATCGCGCTGAACGGCTTTGCCATCCAGCTGACCGAGGCCCAGGCCGCCAAGATGGCCAAGCAACCGGGCGTGGTCATGGTATTGCCGGATGAGATGCGCTACAAGACCACCGACAACACCCCGACCTTCCTGGGGCTCAATAGCCCCGCCGGCCCGTGGGCCACAGGATACACGGGTGAGGATGTGGTGGTGGGCGTCATCGATACCGGCATCTGGCCGGAGCACCCCAGCTTTGCCGATGACGGTAGCTATGCCCCCTTGGCAGGTTATGCCGGGTTGCCCTGTGATTTCGGCAACGCCGCCGCTAACCCCAACGACGCGTCCTTTGCCTGCAACAACAAGCTGCTGGGCGCCTACCAGATCCTCGATACATACCGCGCCCTGACCGGCGCCGACCCCGACGAGTTCAACTCGGCGCGCGACGACGACGGCCACGGCACGCATACGGCTTCCACCGCGGCGGGCAACGCCGATGTCGAGGCGAGCATTCGAGGGGTCTCCTTCGGGACCGTCTCGGGCATCGCCCCCCGCGCCCGCGTCATCGCCTACAAGGCCCTGGGCAACCTGGGCGGCTACAGCTCCGACCTGGCGGCAGCGATCGACCAGGCGGTGGCCGACGGCGTGGACGTGATCAACTATTCCATCGGCGGCGGCGCCGGATCGCCC
>CAYQDH010000738.1:0-2112 GCA_964416075.1 uncultured Anaerolineales bacterium
GTGATCGAGATGAACCCCCGCGTGTCGCGCAGCTCGGCGCTGGCCAGCAAGGCCACCGGCTACCCCATCGCCAAGATCGCCGCCAAGCTAGCGGTCGGCTACCGTCTGCACGAGCTGCCCAACGATATCACTCGCCAGACCCCAGCCTCCTTTGAGCCTATGCTGGATTATGTGGTGGTCAAGATTCCGCGCTGGAACATGGACAAGTTCCCCCAAGCGGATGCCACCTTGGGCACACAGATGAAATCGGTCGGCGAGGTGATGGCCATCGGGCGCACCTTTTCGGAGGCGCTGCTGAAAGGCATGGCCTCGCGAGAGGATAGCCGCGACAGCCTATTCGACGACAGGGCATCTCGTGCGAGTATGGAAGAGATACGCCACCATCTCATCGTGCCCAACCCGGAACGTGTTTATTACTTGGCTGCAGCGCTCGACCGTGGCCTATCGATTGACCTCATCAACGAACTCACGCACATCGACCCCTGGTTTTTGCGCGAGATCGACTCACTCAGAGGGTTGCGCGATCGCCTCGCCAGCCAGTCCCTTGCTCACCTACCCACCGAGTTGTTCCGCGAGGCCAAGCGGGCGGGGATGACCGATGCTCAGGTGGGCCGCTTGTTGGCCCCTAGGGAAGATGAGTCGGCTGTGCGCACCCGGCGCGTGGAACTGGGCATCATGCCGGTCTACTCACGAGTAGATACTTGCGCTGCCGAGTTTCCCGCCCGTACGCCTTACCTATACAGCAACTATGAGTCGATCTGCGAGGCCCAGCCAACCGATCGGAAAAAAGTGATCATCCTGGGCAGCGGACCCAACCGCATTGGGCAAGGGATCGAATTCGACTACTGCTGCACCCAGGCCTCCTTTGCCCTGGCCAAGTTGGGCTATGAGACGATCATGGTCAACTGCAACCCCGAGACCGTCTCTACCGACTATGACGTCAGCGATCGCCTCTACTTTGAGCCACTCACCTTGGAGCACATCCTCAACATCTGTGAGCTGGAAAAGCCAGAGGGTGTTATCGTGCAGTTCGGTGGGCAGACGCCACTCAAGCTGGTGCGCAAGTTGGATCAGGCGGGGGTGCGCATCTTGGGCACCTCGGCTGAGGGGATCGACCTGGGCGAGGACCGCGAGCGCTTTGGGGAGATGATGCAGCAGATCGGCCTGCCTATGCCCGAGCACGGCATCGCCCGCTCGGAGCAGCAAGCGTTTTCCGTGGCCGAACAAATCGGCTATCCGGTGATCGTGCGCCCCTCCTATGTGCTGGGCGGCCGCGCCATGGCCATCGTGTACGACCGGCAGGGGCTAGAGCACTATATCCGCTTTGCCGTCACCGTGGCGGAGGATACGCCCATCCTCATCGATCGCTTCTTGGAAGACGCCTTTGAGATGGATGTCGACTGCGTGAGCGACGGCCAGGATGTGCGCGTCGCGGCCATCATGGAGCAGATCGAGCTGGCGGGCGTACACTCGGGGGATAGCTGTTGCATCATTCCCACGGTGATGGTGGGGGAGGAAGCTTTGGAGACGTTGCGAGACTATACGCGGCGTTTGGCTCGCGCCTTGCACACGGTAGGTTGCCTCAATGTGCAGTATGCTATGAAGGATGGCATCGTGTACGTCATCGAGGCCAACCCCCGCGCTTCGCGGACGGTGCCCTATGTGAGCAAAAGCACGGGCGTCTCCTGGGTACAGGTAGCCTGTCGCATCCTGAGCGGCGAAAAGCTGGCCGACATGGATATCCCTGACGAACCCAAGCTCGGGGGACACTATTGCAAAGAGGTGGTCCTGCCCTTTATCAAGTTCCCGGGCGAGCCCGCCATCCTTGGGCCGGAGATGCGCAGCACGGGCGAGGTGATGGGCATGGATGCGAGTTTCGGAATGGCCTATGCCAAAGCGCAGATGGCCGCCGGCAACGCGCTCCCGCTCCAGGGGACCGTCTTTCTCAGCGTCAACAATCGCGACAAGCCCACACTGTTGCCCATCGCTCGATCTCTCGCCGACCTGGGTTTCTCCCTGGCCGGCACCGCGGGCACGGCGGCGTACCTGCGCGATCAGGGACTGGACGTGGCCAGCGTGCTCAAGGTTAGCGAGGGGCGGCCCAACGGCACC
>CAYQDH010000739.1:0-2090 GCA_964416075.1 uncultured Anaerolineales bacterium
TCCCTTCGGTCAGGATGACAGAATCGCGACAATGACAAAGCCCCGCCATCACCCCCAGGGCTTTGTCATTGTCTCGGTTATGTCATGTTGAGTCGTCGATGGCGCGGAGGCGCCGATGGAGAATAAAGAACATCGCGAGCCTGTCACCCTGAGGTACTCCGAAGGGCCTCCGTTAGCTCAGGCAGACCGTTATGTTCTGACTAGCGTCCGGTGTACTCACCGGCGCGCCACGTCTCCGTTGACTAGAGCCGACACCTGTCGTTGGATTACAGGTTCCTGGCCCGCGCGCTGAGGGCCGCGGACAGGGCCTTGAAATCGCCCTTGTGACGGCTGTAGAAGCGATCCATGCCGTGCAGCTCGTCCAGGTCGCCATTGTTACGGTCGGTGTCCGCATAGGCCCAATAGAGCAGCCCGCTGGCCTTTTCCTGGTCGAACCACACCGCCATGTCCTTGGTCAGCTTGTCCGCCCGATCGCCCTTTTCATAGCCGATCTCTTCGATGATGAACGGCTTGCCGAGCGACCTGGCCAGGCTGGCCTCCCCCGGAGCGCGCAACACCTCCGGATCGCCCTGGCCCTTGTCCGGATAGACGTGGATGGTGAGAAAGTTCAGGTTCGCGTTGCTGTAAAGTACCCTGGCCTGATTCCCATCCATCCCCGTGTTGCCCGAGTTGATGAACCCCGTGCCGATGAGATGCAGAGGGTCGATGCCGCGAATCACGCTGGCCACGTGGTGGGCAAAGGCGATGGTCACGTCCGGGAGCATCAAGGTCGCCGGGCCCTGCTTTTCCTGCGCCCTGAGCTCGTTGCCCAGCTCCCAGGCAAAGATGCGCTCGTGGTCCTTGAAGCGGGTCACGATGGCCTTGACAAAGTCCAGGTAGCGGCCCTGGTTCTTGGAGGCGCTCTCGAAAAAGCGCCGGTTGGGCATGCCGTGGGGTCCATCGTAGAACTCTTCTTTATCCCCCGGCACCTGGGCGAAGGTGTCGTTGTGGGTGTCGATCAAGGCCACGATGGCATACATATCGCGCTGGCGCAGGATCTCCAGCGTCGCACTCAAGCGATCCCCGACCTCCTGGGTGGAGCGAAAACGATTGGCCAGGAAGAAACGCACCACGCGCGCGCCCATCTCGCGTGCGGACCTCGTCTGTTGCTCGCGGTCGCTCAGCGTGCTGGCCTTGAACATCACCTCTTTTTCCTGGTCGCCATAGTGCACCAGGCCGCGCAAGTTCACCCCCACAAAGCGTAAGGGCTGGCCCTTGAGCATGAACTTGCCGTCCTTCACCTGCACGAAATCGGGCCGGGGGGCAGGGACCACGACGGGAGGCGTCACCACCGGGGCCGGAACCTCGGTGAGGGTGATCTCGATCGTCTCCTCCTTGGCCAAGGTCACCTTTTTGCGCACGCTGCGGAACCCCTCCGCCTGGGTGAGCAACAGGTACTCGCCCGTTTCGGGCAGGTCGGTCAGGGTAAAGCTGCCGTCTGCCGCGGTGACCGCGTTCATCAACCTCTGCCCGCTGCCGGGGTTCTGGGGCAGCGCGTAGGTCTTTTCCGCCAGGAGCAGCCCTTTATCTTCGCCGATGTCCGGGTGCCGCTCATTGAATTGCCTCAAGAACTCGGGCCAGGTGATACCCGCCACCTGGTTCTCCACAAACCTCTGCCAGCAGTTCCAGCGGCTGCCCGAGAACCCGGTGATGGCCCGCGTCCACTCGACCTTCAAGGGGGCCCGGCGAGCCAGGGCCTGCGGCTTGAGCACTTCGATGGGCCCGATGAGCCAGACCGACGCGCCTTGCACGGGGGTCTGGTCCTTCCTGCGCACGCTTCCATGCATCGAGACGGCCATGTTAGGCCTCCTTCATGTGCAGCGATTCACACTTGATACCAGGATAACGCGCCTCAGAAGCTCCCTATGCGGAGAGGGCGGTTCTATGGGGTGATCTACAGCGCAAGGGAGGGGAATAGGGTATGCATTTCGTGCATCCGCTCCGGCCCACACCACCCGCGAGGGCGCCAGCGGGCTCACGGCCCAGCGAGCGCTGGCGGCCCAGCGAGCGCTGGCGGCCCAGCGAGCGCTGGCGGCCCAGCGAGCGCTGGC
>CAYQDH010000740.1:0-2086 GCA_964416075.1 uncultured Anaerolineales bacterium
ATTTCGACCGCGCCCCCCACGGCCACGACCCGCGCGATTTCGTCCCCGGCGCGCGCTCGGTCATCTCCATCGCCCAGCCGGTCCTCGATGGCGTCATGGATGCCCCCGCCGTGTTGATGGATCGCGACCTGGAGATGGTGCCGCCCGATATCAAGCAGGCCTACCTGGACATGCACTATCACATCATGGGCCATCACGTGCAGGACGAGATGCTGCAGATGGTCGCCCAGGTGGTGGGGCAAAAGCTGCAACTGCAGGGGTTCGAGACGGCCACCTTCCCCACCTCGGGGATGCACCCCGCGCCCGAGGGCGGGATGACCGAGCGGCAGAACTGGGAGGGCCCCTCGGAGGTCTGGGCCAGGCGCTACTCCCCCTTTCACTATACCAACGGCCCCATCTCCCACCGCCACGCCGCCACCCGCGCCGGGCTGGGAGAGTTCGGCTACAACAACATCCTGCTCACCCCGCAATTTGGCCCCCGCCAGCGTCTGAACACCATCGTCACCGAGGCCGAGCTGCTGCCCGACCCGCTGCTGGAGGCGCCCCTGTGCCTGCGCGACGAGTGCCGGCTCTGCCTCAAAGCCTGCTACATGGAGGCCATCAAATTGCGCGATGACCCCTCGGTGGTGGATTACCGCAGCGTCGAGCGCGTGGACCGCGGCGTCATATTCATCGACACCCCGTCGCGCTCCTATCCCATCCTGTGCAACCAGCGGCGCACCCGCGTCCCCAACGCCCCCGTGCGCGGCGATTGCGCCCGCATCTGCCCCCTGCCCAAGGAGCGCACCAACCTGCCCGCGCGCTTGCAGGCGATCATCGCCGAATGGCACAAAGGGTAGAAAACCGAAAGGCCAAGCCATGAAAATCACCCACATCGACACCTACCGTGTCCGAGTGCCCCTACAGCCCAACAGCTGGTTCAGCCCGGAATACGCCGCCATCGACTGGCTCTGGGAGAAGGAGCCCATCACCATCATCCGCGTGCGCACCGATGCGGGGATCGACGGCCTGGGCGAGATGGGCTATGGCGCGCCCGTGGACCACGCCGCCAGCGCCATCCCCAAGCTCCTCGGCCTGGACCCCATGGCCCTGAACTTGCAGGCCATCGAGCCCCTGCTCGGCTTTCACGCCAGCCCGGCGCCCGGCTATGCCGCCTTTGAGATGGCCCTCTACGACATCGTAGGCCAAGCCTTGGGTTTGCCGGTGTGCAAGCTCCTGGGGCGGGGCAGCCCGCAGAAGGAAAAGGTCCAGGTCTCCTTCTGCACCGGCCGACAGACCCCGGAGGATATCGGGCGGCTGGCGAGCAAGGTCGTGGACCTGGGCTACACCGTGCTCAAGACCAAGGCCACCGCGGACGACCCCGTCGCCGCGAGGTTGCAGGCGGTGCACGATGCCGTCGGCGACCAGCTCCAGGTGACCATCGACGCCAACGAGCGCTTTGACAACCCGGTGACCCTGAGAAGGATCGCGCGCACCCTGGAAGCGTTCGGACCCCTGGTGCACTGTTTCGAATCCCCCTTCGACCAGCTCAACCTGGATTGGTACGCCATGATGCGCCGGGAGCTGAGGCAGCCCCTGGCCCTGCACCTGGGGGGCGCCAGGCACATCGTCGAGGCCATCAAGCGCGAGGCCTGCGACTATATGAACCTCGGCGGCTATAGCATGAACGCCTTTATCGACCTCGCCGCCATCGCCGAGGCCGCGGGGATCCCCACCTGGCACGGCTCGGGCGTGGGCCTGGGCATCTCCGAAGCCTCCTATATCCACACCGTCGCCGCCTGCAAAGGTGCTGCGCTGCCCAGCGACATCCTGGGGGAGAACCTGCGCGTGGACGACCTGATCGTGGAACCGCTCACCATCCGCGATGGCTACGCCGCGGTCCCCCAGGCGCCGGGCCTGGGCGTGACGCTGGATGAGCAAGCGCTGCGCAGGTTCGCCGTGGATTAGCGACGCGCGCCAGAGAAGAGGCTGAAGGATTGGCAGGGGGAAGGCTGAAGGATTGGCGATATGCGCGCCACCTTGCACAGCTAGCCTCTACGGCCAATCCTTCAGCCCTACACATGGCGATGCATCACGATAGAATTCG
>CAYQDH010000741.1:0-251 GCA_964416075.1 uncultured Anaerolineales bacterium
TATAATTTTTTTTACCCCTTCATTTTCAATGGAACATTGGTGACAGACCCGTGAGGTACCGGGACGTCGCACGCAAGCTAACAGCGCTGGGCTGTCAGGAATTGCCGAGACGAGGCAGTGGTTCGCATCGCAAGTGATACAATGCCGCCACACAACGCGTGACCATCGTTCCTGACTGGGGGAGTAAGGACCTCAAGCTTGGCACCGTGCGATCTGCCGTTTGGCAGTTGGGAATCGAGTGGCAGGGATTT
>CAYQDH010000741.1:261-2082 GCA_964416075.1 uncultured Anaerolineales bacterium
CGCGTTGGATATTTCGGGCGGCGCGCAGCACAGTACAAAAGTTCGTGTAAACCGGTTTGGTTAGTGTGGCCGCCCTACTCCTGTGCCTGCTCGTGGTCATGTTGCTATTCGGGGCTTTTAGTTGATCATAGCCAGGCTCTCTGAGAACCTGGCCTGCAGGCTAGCAAGCCTGCAGGCAACCAGATGCAGCAAGTGCGCCAGAACTGGCTTCGTGTTGTGATCCACACGCGCCGCTTTGCCGGTTTTGCTCGTCCCGGACTCTGATGATGCCCACGAATGTTCCGCCGGTTTACTATGAGATCGAAAAGCGCTACCGCGAAGCCCAGGGCGCGGAGGAAAAGATCGCCCTGATCGAGGAGATGATCAGGGTCATCCCCAAGCACAAGGGGACCGAGCACCTGATCGGGGATCTACGCAGCAGGCTAGCCAAGCTGCGCACGGCGCCGCAATCGAACAAGGGGCCGAGCCGCCACGAATCGACCTTCCGCATCTCCAAGGAGGGCGCCGGCCAGGTGGCGATCGTGGGCTTGCCCAATGTGGGCAAGTCGGCCCTGGTGGCGGCGCTGACCAACGCCACCCCCGAAGTGGCCGCCTATCCCTACACAACCTGGGAGCCCACCCCCGGGATGATGATGGTGCAGGATATCCCGGTTCAGCTCGTGGACACACCGCCCCTCAACCCCGACCACATCGAGGGCGAGATGATCGACCTCCTCCATCGCGCGGACCTCATCGTCCTGATGGTGGACCTACAGAGCGATCCCTTAGGCCAGGCCGAGACAGCCATCGCCCTGTTGGAGGAGCATCGCATCCCGCTGCGGGCGCGAGCTGCGGAAGAGGGAATCCTGGCCCCGCGACGTTTGCCCTTGCTGATTGTGGCCAACAAAAACGACGACGAGAGCAGCGATGAGGATGTGCAGATCCTGCGCGAGCTCCTGGAGGGCGATTGGCCGATCCTGGGCATCTCGGTGACCGCAGGGCGCCATATTCAAGCCTTTCAAAAGGCCGTGGTGGACAAGTTGGACGTGATCCGCATCTATGCCAAGCCGCCGGGCAAACCGCCGGACCGGAGCGCTCCCTTTATTATGAAGCGCGGTAGCACGGTGGCCGATGTGGCGGCCAAGATCCACCGCACCTTTCTGGAGACGTTCAAGTCGGCGCGCATCTGGGGGAGCGGCGAATTCGACGGGCAGGTGGTCAGCCGCGACCACATTGTACAGGATGGCGATGTGGTGGAACTGCATGTGCAAAGTTGACTGGAGAGTATCCGACCAGGAGGATAGCGATGTCTTTGATTACCGATTTCGGCTCCACACGCGATGTGGCCGTCACCGTGCTGGTGGATAATCGCGCGGACCTGCTGCTCAAATCCAGCGACACGGTCAAGTATTATCGCGATGAGCCATTGTTGGCGGAGCATGGCTTTGCCGCACTCATCGACCTGCGCGAGGCCGGGATACGCATCCTGTGGGACTCGGGGATGACGGCGACGACGTTGATGGAGAACATGCGACGGCTAAAGATCGACCCGCGCACCCTTTCCGTGATCGCCCTCAGCCACGGCCACGACGACCACAGCGCGGGGGTGACGGCTGTGTTGCAGGCGATGGCCCTGCACCCCCAGGCCAAGGATTGGCCGGCCACGGCGACCCTGGAGGAACTGGAGCGCTATGCAACGCCACGGCGCGTGCCCCTGGTGGCGCATCCCGCCGCCTTTCGGGAGCGCTGGGCGATCCAGGATGACGGACGCAAGCACGGCCCCACCCTGGGGCCGCCCCGCGCCGAGTGGGAGGCTGCGGGGGCGGAGGTCATTCTCTCAGA
>CAYQDH010000742.1:0-2081 GCA_964416075.1 uncultured Anaerolineales bacterium
GCTCGGGCCGGTGATGTCGGCATCCATGATACCTACACGCAGGCCCCGGCGACGCAGCTCCGTGGCGATCATCGCCGTGACCAGGGATTTGCCCACGCCCCCCTTGCCGCTCATCACCGCCAGAACGCGGCCGATCTTGTTCAGGTGGGCTGCCTTCCCCTCGGTCTCCTGTTGGGCGCCCTTAAAGAGTTGTTCGCGCTCCGATGCAGGCATCTCTGCCAGCTCAACGCTCACATGCGCCGTCTCGTCCAGAGCTATCACGGCGGCGCGGACATCCTCGACGATCTGCCCCTTGAGCGGGCACTCTAGCGTGGTCAATGCCAGGGTGATTGAGACTGCTTGGTCTCGCACCTCGATCTGGCGCACCATGCCCAGCGATACGAGATCCCGTCCCAGTTCTGGATCCTCCACATTGCGCAGCGCCTCGCGGATCTGGTCTTCAGATAGCATCTATGTCTCCGATTTCGCTCTGTATTAATGTAGCCGCTCGGGATGGTCCTGCAGGTTGCCCTTGATGTAAGCCTGGACTGCCGCCTCGATCTCTGCCTCATCAGTAACAAGCGGCGTAATGCCCACCTGTTGCATGCTCTGATAGGCGCCGTAGCCCATGCCGCGGCACAGCAGAACTTGACAATCGGCGATGGCCTCGGCCATACTGGCGTGGCGGTTGTGGCTGGCGGGGTCCGTTCCATGGCGAGGCCCATGCTCCACCTGCGTCTGAACAGCTCCTATCGCGCTCCCTGCAGCTGTGTGAGCGGATTCCTCAGCCGCAAAGTGCTGATGGCCCAGCTTATCTCGCATTTCTTTATGCACGATCGTGTCGTTCTCGATGGTCAGCACAAGATAATAGGGTGCGCGGCCAAAATGCTGGCTGATAGTTACTCCGTCTTCGGTGATGCAGGCGATCTTCATGGGGTTCCTTCCTTGTTTTCTAGGATATGCTGAATTCTGTGGTCGTGTGGCTCGCTGCCGTCCACGTGCTCGTGGTAGGCATCCATAAAACGGTGCAGCAGGCGGTCGGTCTCTTCCAGTTCTTGCACCCACGCCGCCAGGTACACCTCGCCCTGCTCGGTCAGCTCGTAGACGCGGCGCGGAGGGCCGGCGGTTTGCTCGGCATCGTGGCTGGAAGTGACCATGCCCGCGTCTTCCAGGCCGTAGAGGATGCGATAGATGGCGCTGACATCGGCGGGATAGGCCTCCATCCCCAGCTTGTCCAGCCCCTCGATCAAACCATAGCCATGAGAGGCCTGGCGGTGCAAGAGAAGCAACAGGGCAGGCTCCAGGAATCGGCTGATGCGGCGAGGTTGTACTCCGTCGCCACACGCCCCTCTGCGGTAAGCACAGCGCCGTGGCATAATAAATAGCTCCTCCCTAGTCGTGCTCTACTATTTGTCATTTGCAAATAGAGTATAGCATAGCTCGCTGCCCCTGTCAAGACGCCCGCTATCGCGCCCGGTTCGCCCTCTGATTTTTGTCAGGATTTTGTAACCGTCGTCATCCTAACATCGGAGGACCCTGCGCATTCACGGATGCCAAGGAGGTCTTTTTATTATAGTGCAGATCGTTTTTCTGCATCCAGGATGACGGTCGATCGCCAGAGAATGGCGCTGCATTTTAGCCCTTTGACTTGACTATCCCCCGAGTTCCTGTTATTCTCCCTGCGGAGAATCATTTTCCATAGAATAGCTGCTAACGAAAAAATGGTCAACCCGCAGGCCAGGTTTGACGAACTTGTCAGCAAGCTCCGAGCGCGCCAGTGTCGCCTGACGCCGCAGCGTGTCGCTTTGCTCCGCCTCATGGCCGCCAGCACCGACCATCCCAGCGCGGCTGACATGTACGATCAACTCAAAGCGCAATTTCCCACCATGAGCCGGGCGACCGTGTACAAGACCCTGGACCTGCTGGATGAGATGGGCGAGGTGCTGGAACTGGGTTTCAACGACGACGTGGTGCGCTACGATGTGAACAAGCCTTATCCACACCCCCACCTCATCTGTATGCGGTGCCACAAGATCGTCGATGCGCAGGCCCCGTCGGCCCAGCACTTGGCCCAGGAGGTGGCGGGGCAATCGGGGTTTCGC